>JBBAFX010000221.1:0-3887 GCA_041655195.1 Trueperaceae bacterium | reverse complement strand
ACCTTGAGCCCGCCGAGCGCGCCGAGGTGCTGGACCGCGCCGTCAACGCCGGCGCTACCCCCAGCTACGACGTGGCGCTGTTAGGCGTGCCGTACGATTTCGCGGTGGGGTTCCGACCGGGCGCACGCTTCGCGCCCGCAGCCGTGCGCGCCGCCAGCGGCAGGTACGCGCTGCCGACGGCCGGCTTCTACGACTTCGAGACGGACAGCATGCGGCTAGCCGGCGCCAGGCTGGTAGACGCCGGCGACGTAGACATGGCGCAGCTCGAGACCGAAGTCAGCCTGGCCCGCATAACGGAGGCCGCAGCAGCCGTGCGTGCGCTGGCGCGCCTGCCGCTGTTCGTGGGCGGCGACCACTCGGTCAGCTACCCGCTGCTTAGGGCGTTCCATGACGTGCCCGACCTGCACGTGGTGCAACTGGACGCGCACCTCGATTACAGCGACAGCCGCAACGCCACTAAGCTGGCTAACTCGAGCCCGTTCCGGCGGGCGGTGGAGGTACTGCCGAACCTGGTGCACATTACGGTGGTGGGTCTGCGCGGCGTGCGCGCCGACGCGGAGGCGTTCCGGGCCGCAAGGCAGCGCGGCCACACGCTTGTGAGCGCCGCCGCTGTGCACGCGTCCCTGGCTGACGTGGTGGCGCAGCTACCGCAAGGCAAACCCGTGTACTTGAGCGTGGATGTAGACGCACTGGACCCCAGCGAGCTGCCGGGCACCAGTAGCCCCGAGCCGGAGGGCCTCAGCTACGGCCAGCTGCGGGACCTGGTGGCCGCCACCCTGAGCCGCAACTCGTTGGTGGGCATGGACGTCACCGAGCTGGCACCTAACCTGGACCCGAGCGGGCGCAGCGAGCTGCTCACCGCCAGGCTGCTGGCCGAGACATTGGCGCTGTGGTGGCAGACGCGCTGACGCGGGGAGCGGCCGGCCAGGTCTGCGCCTGCCGGGTGCTCACTGAGCCCGGCTCGGGTCTGCTGGGCGCCCGCTCAGCCGGGCACGCCCACGAGTTCGGCTAAGTCCGAGCTCTCCCACCGCGTTGGCTGGGTGTCACCGTGCTGGTGCGGCTGCCGAACCGAACTGAGCTTGAGCTTGGGCTCCAAGCTCGCCACGGTCTGCCTGAGCCACTCGGGGCTGGCCTGCTGCGCGGTCACGGCGGCGCCTAAGCGTAGCGCCCGCTGAGCGTCGCCTTGCGCGGCGTACGCGGTCATCAGGCGCGGCAACGACCAGAGCTTGACGACTTGGTTACCCGCTGCTTGCGCCACGTGATAAGCGGTGCGCCCATGCTGCACAGCGTGATCGTAGTGGCCCTGCCGCAGCGCCAGGCCGGCCGCGGCGCTGTGCAGCAAGCTGGTTGCCATGGCTTCTTGGCTGCGCTCCACCATGGCTAGCCCTGCGGTTATCAGGGCGCCTGCGCGGGCTAGAGCGGCGCCTGCTTCTGTGTCGCCGCTGCTGTCTACCAGGGCCTCTGCCAGGAGCGCCTTCAGCGTCGGTACCGGCCCCAAGTACGAAAGCGCCTTGGCTAACTCCAACCCTTCGTCTAACACCTGCACGGCGGCCCGCGGGTCTAGGTTGCACAGGCAGGTCACGCCTTGCGCTAACAGCACCGCCACCGTGTCGAAGCCCACGGGCACCGTCTGCTGCTCGAACGGCTCGAGGGCTTCCTTCAGCAGCGCGGTGGCGCTGGTCACGCGGCCAGCCAGCGCGTCCAGCAAAGCCAGGTTGCAGAGGACCCTTATCAGGCGCAGCGGGTCGCCGAGCCGGCGCGCCACCGTCACACCTTCCTGAAGCAGCGCGTGCGCCTCCGGGAAACGGCCCTCGTAGGTCAACACTTGACCACGCAGATCGAGGGCCCTCACAAGCTGGAGTGGAGAGTCCGCTGACCGCGCCAGGCGCTCGCCGGCTACGCTCAGCTGCTGGGCTTCGGCCAAGTTGCCGGCGTAGCGGGCCAGCCACGCCTGGCCGAGGGTCAGGCTAGCGGCGGCTTCGTCCAGTGCTGGACTCGCAGCACCTGGCAGGTGCGCCAGCGCGCGGGCGAAGACGTCATTGCCGGTTGCGAACCGGCCCGTCATGGGGAAGTACCACAGGAGCGGCTCCGCCAGTGTGCTCAACACCTGAGCGTCACCGTTGGCCGCCGCCCACTCCAGGCTAGCTAAGAAGTTGGCCTCCTCCTCCTGGATCAGCGTGAACGCTGCGTGTGGGTCGGTGCTGTTCGTAACGGTGCTGGCGTCAGCCAGCAAGCGGGCGTAGTACTCCGCATGGCGGGCTCTTATGCGTTCCGCCTCGGCCCCCAGCTGCTCGAGCCGGCTGAGCGCGAACTGCCGGAGGAGCGCGTGCTGGTCGAAGCGGCCAGCGCGGTCCATGTGAACCACGGAGGCGTCCACCAGGTCCATCATTAACGGGATGGTGGCGCCCGCCACCTCCGCGGCGGCCTCGCGGCGGAAGCCGCCGCGGAACACTGCCAGTACGGGTAGCACCGCTTGGGCTTGGGGCGAGAGTTGGCTCCACGTGTGCTCTAGCGCCGTGAGGAGGCTCGGGTGCCGCGAACCCACGTCGACGTGGCGCTGCGCCAGGGTGAGCAGGTCGGTTTCGAGGCTGGTGGCTAGCGCCTCCAGCGGCAGCGAGCGCGTCCAGGCGGCAGCCAGTTCTATCCCTAGCGGCAGCCCGTCTACGGCGCGGCACACCCGGCGCGCCGCGGACAGGTCGGCGGCGGTGAGCCTGAAACGTACGTCGGTGCTCTGGGCGCGCCGCAGGAACAGCTGCAGGGCTTCCGTAAGCAGCGCGTCTTCGACCGCCAGGTGATCGGGCGGTAGCTTCAGCCCGGCGATCGGCAGCGTGTGCTCCTCGGCTAGGTTGAGCCGCTGCCTGGAGGTGATCAGCAGCTTGAGCTGCGGGCACGAGCGCAGCAGCCAGCGCAGCTTGGGCGCGGCCCCTATGAGGTGCTCGAAGCTGTCGAGGACTATGAGGAGCTGCCGGTGGCCCACAGACTCGGCCAGCGCCAACCACGGGTCGGGGCCGCCCAGGTCGCCGCTGCCAGCGCGCTCGCTGATGGCCGTCGGCAACAGCTGGGGTTCGGGGATGGTTTCGGTAGCCACGTACACGATGCCGTCGGCGAAGTCGCCCGTCAGCTGCAAGTCGGAGGCGGCTTGCAGCGCCAGGCGGCTCTTGCCGCTGCCGGCGGGACCGTGCAGCGTAAGCAGGCGGCATTCGCGGGTGCCTAGCAGCCGGCCGATCTCGATGAGCTCCTCGTCGCGGCCGATCATGGTGGTGGGCGGGCTCGGTAGCGGCGGTTGGGCTGGCGCGGTCACCGTCCACTGGGCCGGGCTGGGCGCGCCGGTGGGGTGCGGCTCGATGCCGAGCTCGCGCGCCTGCTGCCTTATGCGCGCGGCCACGCCACTGTCTGCTGGCCCGAAGGCGCCCAGCAGCCTCACCAGCCTTATCAGCACCTCGGGTTTGGGCTCCGCCGCGCCGGCCAGCTCGTAGGCCGCCCGCGCGTGTTGCTCGGCTAGCTGGTCGTTGCCGCCGACCAGCTCCGCCTCGGCCATCTTCAGCAGCGCGCCACGTACCCGTTCGGCTATGAACTCGCGGCTGTCGAACACCCACTCTTCAAGCTCCGAACCGAGCGGCAGGTCCACGCCGCCCAGGAAGGGGCCGCGGTACAGCTGAACGGCTCGCGCCGTGGCGCCGGCGTCCAGGGCCGCTAGTAGCTGCCGGGCGTCGGACTCGACCGTGGTGCCGATCGAGTTGGCCTCGGCGTCAACCACCCCTGCCTTCTTGAGGCGCCGGACGGTGGTGGAGAGCGCGTCGGGCGGGTCCACCGAGTCGGCGAAGAACAGCTCCGCGAGGAAGCGGCGGCTCTTGGCGCCCTCGAGGCTCAGGTATGCAAGTAGTAAG
>JBBAFX010000220.1:0-3898 GCA_041655195.1 Trueperaceae bacterium | reverse complement strand
CGTGCCAGGGTAGAAGGGCACGCGGTCCCCTATGGCGTCCTTCACGACCTCGACCACGCGCTTACGCTCGGCGAGGGAGAGGGACGAGGGCTCGCCGGTGGTGCCCGTGCAGCTGAGCCCGTGCGAGCCGTTCTCGAGCTGGAACTCGATTATGCGCCTGAGGGCGTCCTCGTCTATGCGCGCGTCGGCGCCGGTGAAGGGCGTGGGCAGCGGAACGATGGAGCCTTTAGGTACGTGCACGTCACACCTCCGCGGGGCTCTGCAGGGCGGCGGGGTTCTCGGCCAGGCCGAAGAAGAGCCGGATGGTGGCCTCTACGCCTTGGTGGAGCGTCTTGACCCGGTAGAACTCGTTGGGCGCGTGCAGGCCGTTGTCGGGCTCGCCGAACGCGAAGTACAAGCACCAGATACCGAGCTCGCTAACGAACTGTTCGGCCACCGGCACAGTGCCGCCCGTCCAGACGGGGAACGGACGCTGCCCGAAGGTGGCCTCCATAGCGTCACCGGCCAGGTCGAGCACCGTCAGGTCGAGGGGCATCTGGTAGGCGCGGCCGTTGCCGGGCAGCTTGCGCACGTTCACACTCACGCCGGCTGGCGCGGCGGCCAGTATGTGCTGGCTCAGCTTGTCGGCCACCTCGGCGGGGTCCTGCCCCTGCACCAGCCGGCAGGTGATCTTGGCGAACGCTTCGCTGGGGAGCACGGTCTTTATACCGGCGCCCTGGTAACCGCCCCACATGCCGTTGACCTCTAGCGTGGGGCGCACCACGCGGCGTTCGTCGGGGGTGTAAGCGGGGTCGCCCCACCACTCCTGCAGGCCGAGCGACTCGAGCTCGCCCTCCACCTTAGGCACGGAGTCTATGGCCTGCCGCTCGGCGGGCGTCAGTTCGGGGATGCCGTCGTAGAAGCCCGCCACCTGCACCACCCCGTTCTCGTCCTGGAGGGAGGACAGGATGTGCGAGAGAGCCATGATGGGGTTAGCCACGGCGCCGCCGTACATGCCTGAGTGCAGGTCGGCGTTGGCGCCCTTAACGCTGACTTCCACGCCCGTCAGCCCGCGGGAGCCGACCGTGAGTGAGGGCACGCCCACGTCGAAGATGCCGCCGTCGGCGCTGATGGCCAGGTCAGCGGCGAACAGCTCCTTGTTCGCCCTGATGAACGGCACGAGGTTGGGGCTGCCCACTTCCTCCTCGCCCTCAAACATGAAGGTCACGTTGATGGGCGGAGCGCCTGTGGCAGCCGCCGCGGCCTCCACGGCGTAGACGGCTGACAGCACGCCGGCCTTATCGTCGCTGGCGCCGCGGCCGTACAGCTTGCCGTCCCTGAGTTCGGGTTCGAACGGCGCCGACTTCCAGAGCTCGAGGGGTTCGGGCGGCTGCACGTCGTAGTGACCGTAGATGACCACGGTGGGGGCGCCCGGCGCGGCGTGCCAGCGGCCGACCACCACGGGGTATCCGGCAGTGGGCATGATGTTCACGTCGGGTACACCGGCGCGGCGCACCCGCTCCGCTAGCCATTCGGCCGCGCGGGTCATGTCGTCCGCGTGCTTGGTGTCGGTGCTGACGCTGGGGATCCGCACGAAATCGGCGAGTTCCTGCACGTACGAGTCGGCGCGACCGCGGGCCGCCTCCAGGGCGGCGGACTGGGCGGCAGCGAGCTTGGGTTCAGAAGCGTCGGACACGGTTACTGACCTCCATGGCAACGTGTTGTTGCGTTCACGCTACCAGAGGCTTGGTCAGTGGTGAGGTGGGTTCGGGGGCGCAGCTCAGCGAACAGCTTGGCCGGCCGACAGCTCCTGGTACTGGCCCTTGAAGAACAGCAGGGGATCGCCCTCGGAGTAGCGCAGGGCCTCGACCCTACCGACGAAGATGGTGTGGTCACCGGCGTCATGCGCCTGGTAGCGGCTGAGCACTAACTGCGTGAGCGCGCCGCGCACGACCGGGAAGCCCGCGAACTCCTCGAACGGCGCGGCGGGCGGTTCCACCGGGCGGCCGGCGAAGAGGTTCGAGAGTCGCTCCTGCCCCGCCTCCAGCACGCTGACGCCGAAGCGTTCCGCGCTGAGGAGGGTGGTATGCGCCCGCGCCCGCTTGTCTACCGACACCGCCACCAGGGGCGGTTCCAGCGAGACGGACATGAAGGCGTTGACGGTGATGCCGAAGGTCTGATCCTGGCCGCCTGCCGCCGCGTCGTCATCGACCTGGGCGCGCATGGTGACCACCGTAATGCCGGTAGCGAAGCGCCCGAGGGCGTTACGGAAGTCGCGCGGGCCGAACTCCACCGTGGCTACAGCGGCCTCCTGGGAGGGCGCGTGCGCTTGATTGGGGTAGCGTGTGGGTCGGACCTGTTCCATAGCTATGCGAGTCTAGTGGGGGTCACCCACCGACCGCAATCGTAGGATCCACCAACTTCCCCAGATGTTTGTAGGTATCCACAAACAGCGCGCTAGACTGTCGGTATGCCCAAGCGAGGAACACCGCCGGAACCGACCGGGGCTGAGGCAGCGCAGCCCGCCCTGAGCGTGGCCGCACCCACCGTAGCGCAGCTCCTGGCACGCACGGAACTCGAGCTAGAACTGGTGACGGGCGACCCGAACGCGCCGTTCCGGGCGGTGCGCCACGCCGAGTCCGCCACGCACAGGCCGTGGCTCTCGCCGCACGACCTTAGGCTCTCGGACGCCCCGTTCGGCGTGCCGCGGCCGCCGTCCGACCCCGTGCTGTGGCCACAGCCCAGCGCGCTCGTGTACGGGCTCGTGCCCAAGCGGCGCACCCTCCCGGCGCAGCTGAAGAAACGGGCCGAGGAGCTCGGCCTCACGCTGCTGACAGCGCCGCCGGCCGTGGCGCTCGACAAGGTGGAAGCCGCCGGCCTCGGACTGCTGGTGCAAGCCAGCCGCCAGGCCGCGGAATTGCTAGCGGCGCCTCAGAGCCACCTGCTGGACGCCCTGAGCACCCCCAAACCCGAGCGCGAACTGCTGGAGCGCGTGCACCGGCTGACGGGCGCGGAGCTGGTGCTGCTGACCCCCTGGGGCGACGTCACCGCCCGCGCTGGCCGCGGCGGCTGGCGGCCCCGCAAGGACCAGCACGGTGGCTCGCCCGTCATGCTGTGGCCGGAGGGCGAGACACGCCTGGGCGGCCGCCCCGCCTGGACCCTCAAACTGCACGCCGACGGCCGCCTGCGCGGCGTGCTGGTGGCTTTCCAGGTCACCCAGGCCGCCAGGCCGTGGCTGGAGCTCTGCCGCACGCTGCTGCTCTCTGCCGCGCTGCAGCGGAGCGCGGAGGCGCGTCACGACTCCAGCGCGCTCAGCGCCCTACTGGCCGAGTGGCTAGCGGGACCGCAGGCGGCCATGATGCTAGAACCGCGCCTGGCCGCGGCGGGCGTGGGGGGCGAGTCGCCTTACCTGGTGGCCGTGGGCGAGGTCGGCCCGCGCCTGCGCACCGGGCGCGCCGCCCAAGCGCGCCAGTTCCACCAGCTGGAGCAGATGCGCGAAGCGGGCGAGGAGTACTTCCGCGCCCTCGGTTACGGCGTGCTGTCGGAAACCCGCGCGCACCACTGCGTATGGGTCTTCGCCAGCGCAGCGCCCCGCCAGCACGCCCGCCTGCTGCTAAGCGCCGCTCAGGCAGCCGTGGGAGAGACGGAGCTGCGCATGGGCCTCAGCCTGCCGCGCGCGGACCTGACCGGCGTGGCCGACGCTTATCACCAGGCGCTGCTGGCCCTGCAGTCGCTACCGGGCGGCTCGGGCCTGGCGTGGTTCGACGAGCTGGACCCCGTGTACTGGGTGCTGCAGCAGCAACCGCACGGCAACCTGGTGGCGCTGCGAGACCGTCTGGTTGGCGCCGTGAAGGAGGCGGATCCGCAGGGCAAGCTGTGGCGCACGCTGGTGGCGTACATACGCTCGCCTGACGACCTG
>JBBAFX010000219.1:0-3906 GCA_041655195.1 Trueperaceae bacterium | reverse complement strand
CCTGATCGTCCGAGCGGTAACCGCAGTCTTGGCATTCGAGTTCCTCGAAGCCCTCCGTGTACCGGTACGTGACGGTGTTCCGGCTGCCACAGTCGGGGCACTCCGTACCTTCGCGGAAACCCTCGGCATCGACCTCGAACGTCACTCCAGTTACTCCTGACCGGCGCCACTGGCGTCTATGCCGTTCAGCATAAACCAGTTGCGTGGGGGTTGGGTGTGTGCCGGCTAGCTAGGTCGGCACGGTGCCGGCCGCGGCGGCCAGCAGTTCGCGGGCGTGCTGCAGGGAGGCGTCGGTGACGGTGCCCGACAGCATGCGGGCGAGCTCCTCGGGCCGCTCCTCTTGCCCCACGCGCCGCACGGCGGTCACGGTGCGCCCCGCCGCCTCGGCCTTGTGGACCACGAAGTGCGCGGTGGCGTACGCGGCTACTTGCGCTAGGTGCGTGACTACGAGGACCTGGTGACCTTCGGCTAACCGCGCTAGCAGCTTGGCCACGTGGTTGGCGGTGGCGCCGCCGACGCCAGCGTCGACTTCGTCGAACGCCAGCGTGGGCACGTCGGAGCCGGTCACCAGGTTCAGGGCCAGCATTATGCGTGAGAGCTCCCCGCCCGACGCTACGGCCGCCACCGGCAGGCTCGGTTCGCCCGCGTTGGCGGAGAAGAGGAACGTGACCTGATCTACGCCGTGCCGGAGTCGTTTGGGTGCCTGCACCACCTCGACCTCGAAGCGCGCCTGCGGCATGCCGAGCTGCTTCAGTAGCGGCACCACTTCGGCGCTGAGGCGCGTGGCGGCGGCCTGGCGCGCCGCACTGACCTCGGCGGCCAACGCTGTGAGGGCGGTATCGAGGTCGGTAGCTTCGCGCTCCAGCCGCTGGATCTCGCTGTCGGCGCCCGCCAGTTCTTCTAGTTCCGCGGCGGCCTGCGCGCGGTAAGCGAGTACGGCGGCGAGGTCAGGTCCGTACTTGCGGATGAGCGCCTCGAGTGCCGCCAGGCGCGCCTGCACGGCGTCGAGGCGGCGGGGGTCGGCCTCAAAGTCGGCCAGGAACGCCTCGACCTCGCTGCTAACGGCCCCCAGCGCCGCTAGAGCGTCCTTCAGTTCTGCTGCCAGCTGCGCCAACGGCGGCGCGTAGCGGCCGGCGGCTTCCAGGTCGCGCACGGCCTCAGCTGTGAGTGCCACGGCGCTGGGCTCCTCACTATTGAGGGCCGCGAACGCGGCAGCGGCTCCGCTTTGCACCCGCTCGGCGTGCTGCAGCGTGCTCAGCTCCGTGCGGAGCTCGCCGTGTTCCTCGGGTCTGGGGGCCACGCCGTCGATCTCGTTCAGTTGGAACGTTAGGGCGTCGAGTCGGCGTGAGCGCTCGCGCTCGGCCTCGTGTAACACCTCCAGGCGCCGCTGCACCTCGCCTAGCCGGTCGAAGTTGGCGCGGTACCGCTCCAGAGCTGCCTTGGCTTCGGCCGGTAGCAGCCGGTCGAGTTGCCGCCGCTGCGCCTGCGCCGACTGGAGTTCCTGCGCGGCGTGCTGGCCGAACACCACCACCAGGCCGCCGACACGCTCCGCTAGTTCGGAGACCGTGACCAGTTCACCGTTCACGCGGGCCGTGTGCCGGCCGTTCTGGCTGAGCCGGCGCGCGGCAGACTGCACGTCCGCAGCCTGGAAGGTGGCTTGCACCAGCCCCGCGTCGGCTCCGCCGCGGATCATGCCTGCGTCGGGCCTACCGCCGGCAAGGAGCTGCAAGGCGTCCACGACTATTGACTTACCCGCCCCGGTCTCGCCCGTCAGGACGTTCAGGCCGGGGGAGAGGTCGAGTTCCAAGCGGTCGACGATAGCGAAATCGTGCAGTTCGAGCGTGTGCAGCACGGCGTCCAGTATAGGCGCCGGTAAGGTCCGTGCCTGTGGGCCCATGCCCGCTCGCGGTAGGCTCGTACCCAGCATGAGTGACGCAGCTGCAGCCGCTTTGAGCGTGGGCCGTGAGGGCGCCGCCCGGCCAGGCCGAGTGGTGTGGGTGGAGTGCCCGCGCGACGCCTGGCAGGGCCTGGCGCGCAACGTGCCGACCGCCGCCAAGCGGCGCCACTTAACGGACCTACTAGGCGCCGGTTTCAGGCGCCTGGACATGGGCTCGTTCGTCTCGCCCAAGGCCGTGCCGCAGATGGCGGACACCGAAGCCGTGCTCGAGGGGCTGACCGCACCCGCAGGGGCGGACCTCCTGTGCATCATCGGTAACGAGCGCGGCCTCGACCGCGCTCTGGCCGCCAAGGGCGTCACCAGCGTCGGTTACCCACTATCCGTTAACGACACGTTCCAGCGCCGCAACGTCGGTATGAGCGTGGAGGACTCGTGGCCCCTCGTGGCAAGGCTGCAGGAGCGCGCCGCCGGGGCGGGCCTCGAGCTGGTCGTCTACCTCTCCATGGGGTTCGGTAACCCCTACGGCGAGCCGTGGGCGCCTGAGGTCACCGCCGCGGCGGTGGCGCGCTTGCGCCAGTTGGGGGTCAGGCGCGTGGCGCTGGCCGACACGGTCGGGAACGCGGATGCAACCAGGGTGGTGGACGTCCTGTCGGTGGTGGACGCGCCGGCGGAGCTCGGTCTTCACCTGCACGCCCGGCCCGGCGCCTGGGCGGCCAGCGTGGACGCAGCGCTCGAGTTCGGGGTGCGCTGGTTCGAAGGCGCACTGGGCGGCATAGGCGGTTGCCCGTTCGCCGGGGACGACCTGGTCGGTAACCTGCCGACCGAAGCGGTGCTGGCCTACCTCGCCGCTAAAGGCCTCGAGGTAGAGATGGACCTGGCTCAGATCGGGGTCCTGGCGGCCGACGCCGCCCGTCTGGCGCAAGCGGCCAGTTAAGGTTCGGTTCCTCCGCGGCCAGCTGCGTGGCGTTCTACTACGCCCTACCGGCCGCGTCTCAGCGCGCTAGTTCGCGGCCCGCGGCCGCGAGGAAACGCTCGAAGGCGTTCTCCATGGGGCCCGCCAGGGTGGCGCCCGCAGCCGAGACGTGCCCGCCGCCGCCCAGCTCCACGCAGATGCGCTGCGCCGACACGCCGTCGCGCGTGCGCACGCTGACCTTGACCTCCTCGCCGCGTTGCTTGAAGAGCGCGGCGATCTTGGTGCCTTCCGCGTAGCGGATCAGCCCCACGAAGTCGTCGGAATCGTCCACGCTGGCGCCCAGTTCGTTACGCATGGCGTCCGTGACGGCCGCGGTCACCAGCAGGCCGTCCAGGTCGTAACGCACGGTCTGCATGACCCGGCCCAGGAGCGGGAAGTAGCCCTTCTCGCGCCACTGCAAACGGTCGGTGAGGCGGGCGTAATCTACGCCGTGGTCGATAAGCACGCCGGCCATCTCAAGCGCCTCACGGTCGGTGTTCGAGTGCCGGAAGTTGCCCGTATCGGTCAGGATGCCGGTCAGGCACGGCGTGGCCAGCTCAGCGTTCCACTGTGCCCCGAGTTGGTCGATGAGCTCCTTGACGAGTATGGCGCAGGCCGCCTTGGCGGGCTCCACCACTACCAGGTCGCCGAAGCGCGTGTTGGTGCCGTGATGGTCGATGTTGAACACCGCGGCGGCCTGCTCGAGGGGCGCGCCCCATACGCGAGCCGCTTCGCCGGAGTCGAGGGCGTACACGAGCGTGCCCTCCGCCAGTTCGGGCATGGCGTCCACCACTTCGCCGTCCTCCGCCAGGAAGCGCAGGTAGGGAGGCGGGTCCATGACGACCACCGCTTGCTTGCCCAGTTGCCTCAGCGCGCGCATGAGCGCGAGCGAACTGCCGAGGGCGTCGCCGTCCGGGTCGACGTGCGCCGTAATGACCACGGGACCGGCCCAGGAGAGCGTGCGTGACGCCATCTCTGCTAGTACTTGGGGGTAACGCTCATCGCCTTGATTGCCGGATGAGAGGGAAGTGGGGGAGGCCGGAACGCTCGACATGGC
>JBBAFX010000218.1:0-3919 GCA_041655195.1 Trueperaceae bacterium | reverse complement strand
CGAGTTCTCGGCAGCCGTGGCGACCGGCGGCTACCGGCGGCGCTGAGACGCATAGGCCTTTCCGGCGAGGTGAAGGCCGGTGTGGACCCGTGCGCGGCGCTGCAACTGCACGTCGACTTGGCGCCGGGCGGTTCCGAGGAGGTGCTCTTCGTACTTGGCGAGGCTGACGGCAAAGAGCGTGCCCTGGCGCTGCTGGACCGTTACAGGGACATGGGGCGCCTGGCGGAGCACCGCGCCGCAGTGACCGCTAAGTGGGACGAGCTCCTGGGCCAGCTGCAGGTCGAGACGCCCGACCCGGCGCTGGACCTGCTCACCAACCGCTGGCTGAACTACCAGACAGTGGCCGCGCGCCTGTGGGGACGCAGCGCCTTCTACCAGTCGAGCGGCGCGTTCGGGTTCCGCGATCAGCTGCAGGACGTGCTTGCGCTCCTCCACTCCCAGCCGCGCCTCGCGCGCGAGCAGCTGCTGCGCGCGGCCGCGCACCAGTTCCCGGAGGGCGACGTGCTGCACTGGTGGCACCCGCCCAGCGGCCGCGGCGTCCGCACGCGCATAAGCGACGACCTGGCCTGGTTGCCGTACGTGACCGCCCGCTACGTTAAGGTGACGGGCGACGCCGGCGTGCTGGAGGAGGACGCCCCGTTCATCACCGGCGCCACGCTGGGGCCTGACGAGCACGAACGCTACGACCACTACCCACAGGGCGGGCACGCCACGCTGCTGGAGCACTGCCTGCGGGCCCTGCGGCGCGCCTGCACCGCGGGCCGTAACGGCCTGCCCCTGATAGGCGGCGGTGACTGGAACGACGGCATGAACCGCGTTGGCGTGAAAGGGCAGGGTGAGTCCGTGTGGCTGGCCTGGTTCCTTATCGACACGCTCAGGCGTTTCGCCGCCACGCTGCGACGCGTGGGTCAGGACGACGAGGCAGCGAGGCAGGAAGCGCGCGCGGAGGAGTACGCCACCGCCGCCACCAACAGCGCGTGGGACGGCGAGTGGTACCTGCGCGCTTACTACGACGACGGCAGCCCGCTCGGCACCCACGCGGACCTGGAGTGCCGCATAGACTCCATAGCCCAGTCCTGGTCCGTGTTCGCGTTAGGCGATCACGAGCGCGGGCGTACCGCCATGCGCAAAGTGGATGAGCACCTCGTGCGTGACGAGGACGGGCTCATCCGCCTGTTCACACCGGCGTTCGACAAGACCGAGCGCGACCCGGGCTACATAAAGGGCTACCTCCCGGGGGTGCGCGAGAACGGCGGGCAGTACACGCACGGCGCCATCTGGTCGGCGTGGGCGTTCGCGCTGCTCGGGAACGGCGACCGCGCGCATGAGCTGTACCAGCTCCTTTCACCCGTGCGCCACGGCGCCACCGCGGACGCCGTCAACCGCTACAAGGTGGAGCCGTACGTTATTGCCGCTGACGTGTACAGCCTCGAACCGCACGTGGGTCGCGGCGGCTGGACCTGGTACACGGGCTCCGCCGCTTGGTACTACCGCCTGGCGGTAGAAGCCATCCTGGGCCTCGAGAAGCATGGCGACGAGCTGCAGGTGCGGCCGTGCCTGCCATCAAGTTGGGACGGCTACCGGGCGGTGTGGCGCCACGGCGCGGCCACCTACGAGATCCAGGTGACCGTAGACGCGCAGGCCCGCGGCCCTGGTGGCGCGGAGGTGCGCCACGTGAGCGTGGACGGTGAGAGCGTACGGGGTGACCGCGTGCCCCTCAAGGACGACGCGCAGCGCCACCAGGTGGTGGTCGAGCTGGGCACGGTGTCGGTGGGGAGCAGGAGCTGATGTTGGCGCACGAAGAGAGCCCGCCACTCATGCGGCGGGCTCGGTAGGTTTACGGCCTTAGTGAGTACAGGCGCTTACGGCAGGGCAGAGCCGCGTCACTCCTTGAGCTGCCACTTCCCGTCGTAACCCTTCTCGTACGTCCTCTTGACCGCTGACCAGGCCACGGCGTGAGAGGTCTCCTCGCGCGAGGAGTCGCCCTGCCGCTCGTGCGGCTCGTCGTACTGATCCCACGCGCTGTTGTAAGCAGCCTGGTAGATCTCCTGAGCGTGCTTAGGCAGCACGTTCCGGACGGAATCCGGTAGTTCCTTCAGGGTGGCGTACGGCATGCTCGCCTCACTTAGTACGCGTAAGCTCGCGGCTTAGGCGCTAGCTCGCGACTTACGCGCGCGGGATCTGCTGGTGCTGGCTGGCCCACTCGTCCACCTGGCGTTCGGCGGCCTCGTGCGTGAGCCCGTAACGCTCCTGGATGACCCCTATCAGCTCGTCGCGCTTACCGCGCAGCTGCATGAGGTCATCGTCCGTTAGCTTGCCCCACTGCTGTTTGATGTTGCCCTTAAGCTGCTTCCAGTTGCCGCTGATCGTGTCCCAGTTGAGTTGCATGATCGCTCCTTCCGGTGACTGCTCTCGTTGGCTTCAGCGCTACCGCGGGCGTACCCCGCAGCTTTACGCGCAGCCAGTATGGGAGCCCCGCACCTGTGAGGAGTGAGGTGAGCATGTGAAGTCGCGCGAGGGTCTCACGCAAGGACAGCGGCTGTCGGGTCTTCTAGCCTGCGCTAAGAGACCTGACAACGGCTATCTGGTCTTCGAGCTAAAGCTCATAAACCAGATAGCTTGTAGTTCTTGTCAATGTAGGAGTTGAACTCGGCCGGCACGTCGATCTCGGGGTAGATGGCGTCCACCGGGCAGGCGGGCACGCAGGCGCCGCAGTCGATGCACTCGTCAGGGTTGATGTAGAACTGGTCGTCGGCTTCGTAGATGCACTCGACGGGGCAGACGTCCACGCAGGACGCGTCCTTAACGCCGATGCAGGGTTCGGTGATGATGTAGGCCATGGTTGGCACGTTCCTCTCGGGTCGGCGCGGCGGTACTGGTTGGAACGCCGTCTCCGGTCCGCGCCCGCCCCGGCGGCCCTGATGGCTCGGCCGGAAGTTCGCGGTCGCGGTCTCTTCCCAGCCGTTTTAGCAGGTCAGGGCGGGGTAATACAAGGACTTAAGTGGCGGAAGGGCACACAAGGGAACGACCCCGGTGCCTTTTCTCTTCGCTCTGTCGGTGCCTGCTCGCGGTCTTGCTTCGTTGCTGGCGAGAGGTTACTCGGTCGAGCCTCTAGCGGTACCAGGGCCGTTCTTTTGAGAAGTGGTCTGTAGAGTCTATGTGCTAGACCTCCTTCCAACTGAAGAGTACTGCACCCGCCCCCTTCCGGAGTAGGGCCCAAAGTCCTGGTGTTAGCGGCCCGTTTGGTCTATCATCAATATTTGGGGCCGTACGAGGCGCCCACTGACTAGACCTAACGAAACGGATAGCACCCGGCGGTTACTCTGCCGGGTGCTATCCGCTTCAGTACTAGGCGCGGCTCAGAAGAGCAGCCAGCCGCCCGAGACGGCGATCACGCCGGCGAAGATCAGGGCCACGGTGTTGATGACCTTGATGAGCGGGTTGATGGAGGGGCCGGCTGTGTCCTTGTAAGGGTCGCCTACGGTGTCGCCAACCACGCTGGCTGCGTGAGCGTCGGAGCCCTTGCCGCCATGGTTGCCGTCCTCGATGTACTTCTTGGCGTTATCCCAGGCGCCCCCGCCGTTACTCATCATGAGGGCCATCATGAGACCGGACGCGATCACGCCGATGAGCACGCCGCCTAGGGCGAGCGGACCGAAGAGGAAGCCGACGATGAGCGGCGCCGCTACAGCGATGATGCCGGGCAGGGCCATCTCGCGCAAGGCGGCGGCGGTCACGATGTCTACCGCGCGGCCGTAATCCGGGGTGGCGGTGCCTTCCATGATGCCCTTGATCTCGCGGAACTGACGGCGCACTTCCTCGATGACAGCGCCGGCAGCCTTGCCGACGCTCTCCATGAGGTAGGCGCTGAACAGGAACGGCAGCATGGCGCCGACAAGCAGGCCGATCAGCACCACGG
>JBBAFX010000217.1:0-3919 GCA_041655195.1 Trueperaceae bacterium | reverse complement strand
GGCACCAAGGTGGGCATGACCCAGGTGTGGAAAGACGACCGGCTCGTGCCGGTGACCGTCGTCCTCGCCGGGCCCTGCCCCGTGGTGCAACGCAAAGAACCAGCCACCGACGGCTACACTGCCGTTCAGCTCGGCTGGCATGAGCTCCAGGAGAAGCGGGTGAACAAGCCTGCGCTCGGACACTTCAAGCGTGCCGGCGTAGCCCCCCAGCGTCACCTGGTCGAGTTCCGCGACTACGCGCCCGAAGAGGACGTAGTCAAGGTCGAGATCTTCGAGCCCGGCGAGAAGGTCGACGTCACCGGCACCTCCAAGGGTCGCGGCACCGCCGGCGTCATGAAGCGCTGGAACTTCCGCGGCCTCATGGCCAGCCACGGTGTGAAGAAGAAGCACCGCTCGCCCGGCTCCATCGGTCAGCGCAAGTTCCCTGGCCGCGTGTACAAGGGCAAGCGCATGGCCGGCCAGTACGGTAACGAGGCCGTGACCTCCATCGCCCTCGAAGTGGTGGAAGTGCGCCCCGAAGACAACCTCCTGCTCGTGAAGGGCGCCATCCCGGGCCCCAACGGCGGGGTCGTCGTGGTGCGCCAGTCTAAGAGGAAGGTGAGCTGATGGCGGTCACGCTAGACGTTGTCGGCAGCGGCCGCAAGGTAACGCTCGATCTGCCCGAACCTAAGGAAGCGGTCCTCCACGAAGTCGTGGCCTGGCAGCTCTCCAAGCGCCGCCGCGGCACCGCGTCCACCCAGACGCGCGCCGAGGTCACCGGCTCCACCGCCAAGATCTACCCGCAGAAGGGTACCGGCCGCGCACGGCACGGCTCCCGCAAGCCCAACATCTTCGTTGGCGGCGGTGCCAGCTTCGGCCCCCGGCCCCGCTCGTACGCCTACACGCTGCCCAAGCGCGTCCGTAGGCTCGGCCTGCAGATGGCTCTCGCCACCCGCGCTAACGACGGTCGCCTCACCCTCGTGGACGACTTCGGCGTGAACGGCAAGACCAAGGAGTTCGTAGCCTGGGCCAAGAAGAACGGCTTCGACGGCAGCGAACGCGTGCTCCTCGTCACCGACGACGAGCTCTGCCGGCGCGCCGCACGTAACCTCCCCTGGGTGGACGTGCTCGCTGGCGCTGGCCTGAACGTGTACGACATCCTGCGCGCGGACCGCGTCATCGCCGACGCCGGCCTGTTCGACCGTGAGGAGCAAGCATGAACCCTCACGACGTCATCCTGGCGCCCGTGCTCAGCGAGAAGGCCGTTGGCGAGATGAGCCTCGGTAAGTACTCGTTCTACGTGCACCCAGACGCCAACCGCACACAGATCAAGGACGCCATCGAACTCGTCTTCAAGGTCGATGTCACCAAGATCAACCTCCAGAACCGCGAAGGCAAGCTCATCCGTCAAGGCCGCTTCATGGGGCGCCGCCCCGAACGCAAGAAGGCCATCGTCACGCTCAAGGCCGGGCAGCGCATAGAGCAGCTCGAAGGCCTCTCCTAAGGAGGGAGGGATAAGAAATGGCTAAACATTACCGTCCGTACACCCCCTCCCGCAGGGCCATGACCACCTCGGACTTCGAGGACGTCACGCGCGCCAAGCCGGAGAAGTCGCTCGTACGCTCCATCAAGCGCACCGGCGGCCGCAACCACCACGGCCGCATCACCAGCCGCTTCCGCGGCGGTGGGCATAAGCGCCGCTACCGCGTCATCGACTTCCGTCGCCGCGACAAGGAAGGCGTACCCGCCAAGGTCGCCGCGGTCGAGTACGACCCCAACCGCAGCGCCCGCATCGCCCTGCTTCACTACGTGGACGGCGAGAAGCGCTACATCGTGGCCCCCGACAAGCTCGCCGTGGGCGCCACCATCGTCAGCGGTCCCGAGTCCGAACCCGATGTGGGCAACGCCATGCCGCTCCGCTTCATCCCCGTGGGTGCCGTCGTGCACGCCGTAGAGATGGTGCCCGGCAAAGGCGCCCAGCTGGCCCGCTCGGCCGGCACCAGCATCCAGATCCAAGGCCGCGACGGCTCGTACGTCACCGTCCGCATGCCCTCCGGCGAACTGCGCCGCCTGCACGGTGAGTGCTACGCCACCGTCGGCTCGGTCGGCAACTCGGATCACAAGAACATCGTCCTCGGCAAGGCCGGCCGCAGCCGCTGGCTCGGCCGCAAGCCGCACCAGCGCGGACGCGCCATGAACCCCGTAGACCACCCGCACGGTGGTGGGGAAGGGCGCTCCACCGGCGGCCGTCCGCCCGTTAGCCCGTGGGGCCAGCAGTCCAAGGGCCTCAAGACGCGCAACAAGCGCAAGGTCTCCAGTCGCTTCATCGTGCGGCGTCGGAAGGAGAAGTAAGCATGGCGCGAAGCCTGAAGAAGGGGCCGTTCGTTGACGGCCACCTCCTCGCCAAGATCGACGCCGCCAACGCCTCCGGCGACCGGCGCGTCATCAAGACCTGGAGCCGCCGCAGCACCGTGGTGCCCGAAATGGTCGGACACACCATCGGCGTCTACAACGGCCGGCAGCACGTTCCCGTGTTCGTCCAGGAAACCATGGTCGGTCACAAGCTGGGCGAGTTCTCGCCCACCCGTAGCTTCCGCTCGCACTCCGGGAAGGGTTGAGCATGGCTACGCAAGCTAGGGCCTACCTACGCGACCTGCGGGTCACCCCGCAGAAGACGCGCCTGGTGGCTGACCTCATCCGCGGCAAGGATGTCGACCAAGCGGAGAACATCCTGCGCTTCACCGATAAGCGCTCGGCCAAGCCGATGCTCAAGCTCTTACAGAGCGCCAAAGCGAACGCCGTGAACAACCACGACATGTTCGAAGACGCGCTCTTCGTCAAGGCGATCGAAGTAGGCGAGGGCCCCACCCTCAAGCGCTACCTGCCGCGAGCCCGCGGCCGCGCGGACCTCATGCGCAAGCGCACCTGCAACATCGCCATCACCCTGGAGGAACGTAGTGGGAAATAAGATCAACCCCATCGGCTTCAGGCTCGGTGTGAACAAAGGGCCTTCGGCGCACTGGTACGCAGCGCCCGCCGACTACCCACGCCTCCTGCAGGAGGACGAACTCATCCGCGAGGTCGTCACCAAGGACGTGGGCCACTCGGGCATCGCGCGTATCGACATCGAGCGTGCGGCGCACAACATCAACATCACCATCCACACGGCTAAGCCCGGCGTGGTCATCGGCCGAGGCGGCGAGGCCATCAAGGCCCTCCGTGCCAAGCTCAGCGACACCATCCCCGGCACCATCGCTGTCAACGTGCAGGAGATCAGCAACCCGAACACCAATGCGCCCCTCATCGCGCAGCGCATAGCCGAGCAGCTCGAACGCCGCTTCGCTTTCCGCCGCGCCATGAAGCAGGCCGTGCAGCGCACCATGGAATCTGGCGCCCAGGGCGTCAAGATTCGCTGCTCCGGTCGCCTCGGCGGCGCCGAACAGGCGCGCCCCGAGTGGTACGCCGACGGCCGTGTGCCGCTGCAGACCCTCCGCGCCGACATCGACTACGGCACCTACCGCGCCAACACCACCTACGGTGTCATCGGCGTGAAGGTCTGGGTCTTCCACGGCGAGATCGTCGGTGACCGCCAGCGCAAGGCTGCCGTGCTGCCGCGCCCGAAGCAGGAAGACGACAAGAAGAACCGCCGCCGGCGCCCGCAGGCGCGCCGCCGCGACGGTGCCAAGCCCGGCGCCCGCGACGCGCGACCCCGCGCCCGTAAGGAGCGTTGAGCATGCTTCTTCCCAAGCGCGTCAAGTACCGCAAGCAGATGCGTGGCAAGATGCGGGGCGAGACCAAGGGCGGCGACTACGTAGCCTTCGGCGACTTCGGCCTCGTAGCCATGGAGCCCGCCTGGATCAAGTCCAACCAGATCGAAGCGTGCCGCGTGACCATGAGCCGTTACTTCCGCCGTGGCGGCAAGATCTACGTGCGCATCTTC
>JBBAFX010000216.1:0-3921 GCA_041655195.1 Trueperaceae bacterium | reverse complement strand
CCGACGTGGTAGCCAGCCCTGCCCACGCCACCGCTGTGGGCTTGGTACGTTACGGCATGGCGCACGGTCAAGGGTCTGGCGCCGTGAGCCGCAGGGAGGGGCGGCGCCCGGTGACAGCGGATGACGGTGGCATCTTCGGCCGGATCAAGAGCATCCTTAAAGATTTCTTCTGAGCAGGGTCGGGAGCGTGAGGCGAGTATGACCATGAACAGTACAGACAACGCGGTCATCCGGGTCATCGGCCTGGGTGGGGGTGGCAACAACGCCGTCAACCGCATGATCGACAGCGGTCTACGCGGCGTGGAGTTCGTGGCCGCCAACACCGACGCGCAGGTCCTGGCCACGAGCCTGGCCGACGTGCGCATTCAGATGGGTGACCACCTCACCAAGGGCCTCGGCGCTGGCGCCAACCCAGAGGTGGGCGAGAAGGCCGCCCTGGAGGACCGCGACCGCATAGCCGAAACGCTACGCGGCTCGGACCTGGTGTTCATCACCGCCGGCATGGGCGGCGGCACCGGCACCGGCAGCGCGCCCGTGGTGGCCGAGGTGGCCCGCGAGCTTGGCGCTCTGGCCATTGCCGTGGTCACCACCCCGTTCCAGTTCGAGGGCCCGCGCCGCATGCAGCAGGCGCAGGAGGGCCTCAGGCGCTTGCAGGACAAGGTAGACGCGCTCATCGTGGTCGAGAACCAGCGCCTCATGTCCGCCCTGGACCGCAAGACGCGCCTCACGGACGCCTTCCGCGTGGCGGACCGGGTGCTGTACCACGGCGTGCGCGGCATCTCTGACGTCATCAACGTCTCCGGCGAGATCAACGTTGACTTTGCCGACGTGAAGGCGCTCCTGCAGGGCGCCGGCACGGTGCTCATGGGCATCGGTTCCGGCCGCGGCGACAAGGTGGCAGAGGAAGCCGCCGAGAGCGCCACCCACTCGCCCCTGCTGGCCCGCGGCATAGAGGGCGCGCGCAACGTGCTCATCAACATCACCGCCTCCGAGGAACTCACGCTGGCCGACGCGCACGAGATCGCCGACAAGATCTCTGAGGCCACAGAAGTCGACGACGTGAACGTGCTCTTCGGCCTCACGTTCGACGAGGACGCTGGCGACGAGGTGCGCGTGACCCTGCTGGCGGCCGGCTTCGATGAAGCGCCGCCCACCCGCGTGCTGCGCACCGCGCAGTTCCGCGGCGTGAACACCAGCCGCAGTTACGACGCGCAGAACTACGACATCCCCGCCTTCCTGCGGTACGACCCGGACGAGGAGCGCTAACTAGCGCGTTCACGTCCTGACGCTCACCGGCGCGCCGCAGTCTGCTGCACGCGCTAACTCAACCGAACGACAGAGCCCGTGGTCCGCACAGCATGCGGCCGCGGGCTTTTCCGTATACGCTCGTGAACGTGCGTAACGAGATCTATAACGGCCGCATATTGCGACTGGTCATCCTGGATAACAAGTGGGAAGTAGTCGAGCACGCCAGCGCCGTGGCGGTGCTCGTAACCGACGGAGCTAAGGTGCTGGGCGTGCGCCAGCAGCGCGTGGCGGTGGGCCTGAGCACCTGGGAGATCCCGGCGGGTCTCATAGACCCGGGCGAGGACCCGGCAACGGCGGCCGCGCGTGAGGTGGCCGAGGAGGTGCAGCTGGGCGGGCGGCTGGAGTTAGTGACCCGCTTCTACGTCTCCCCCGGCTTCACCGACGAGGAAGTCTTCCTGTACGAGCTGCACGAGCCAGCGCCAGCTGAAGGCACACCGGACCCAGACGAACACCTCACGCCCGAATGGCTGGACGCCCGCGAAGCGTGGCGCGCTATCCGGGAGGGAACCCTCAGCACCAGCGGCGTGACCGTGGTGGCGCTGCAGCACGTGCTGGCCAAGCTAGGAGCGAACGGATGAACCTGCAGGCACCTCACGGCGCGGTCATCAGCATCGGTAACTTCGACGGCGTGCACGTGGGTCACCGCGCCCTGCTCAGCCGCATGACGGCGCTGGCGCGAGAGAGCGGAGCGCCCGCCGCGGTCGTCACCTTCTTCCCGCCCGCCAAGGTCTTCTTCACCGGTACGGATTACCTGAGCACCGCCGAGGAGAAACTGCTCCTACTCGAGGAGTTCGCGCCCGACAAGGTCGTGGTGGTGCCCTTCGATGAGGATTTCAGGCAGACCACCAAGGAGGAGTTCCTGGCCGCGCTAGCCGCCCTGCGCCCCAAGGCGTTCGTGGTGGGCGGCGACTTCCGTTTCGGCAAGGGCCGCGCCGGGAGCGTGAGCGACCTGGCCGAGCTGGCGCCCGTGGAGCCGTTCGAGCTAGTGAGCTTAGGCGGCGAGCCCGTGGGCTCAAGCCGCGTTCGGGAACTGCTGGCGGCAGGTGACGTAGAGAGCGCCAACCGACTGCTGGGCGCGCGCTACATGGCGCACGGCACGGTGGTGAAGGGCGCGGAGCGCGGCCACACCATCGGCTTCCCGACCGCTAACCTGCGCCTCAGCCCGCGCAAGGCTCTGCCGCCAGGCGTGTTCGCCGTAACGGTGGACGCGCTGGGGGCCACCTTCGGGGGCATGGCTAACGTGGGTCCCCGGCCGACCTTCCCCGACGACCCGCCCTCACTGGAGGTCAACCTCTTCGATTTCGCTGCGGACCTCTACGGCCAGGCGATAACCGTGCGCTTCACGGCCAAGCTGCGCGACCAGGTGCGCTTCGGCTCCCTGGACGAACTGAAGGCGCAGCTGGCCGCCGACGAAGCGGCCGCAAGGCGCGTGCTGGACCTGGCGTAGCCGCCTTATACTCTCGCCATGTGGATTTACGGCAGGAACGCCGTTCTGGAGGCGTTACGCGAGGGTCAGGTCGAGAGCGTGCTGGTGGCCGACGGTGTGCAGACCGGCGCCCTCAAGGAGTTCGAGCGCGCGGCGCGCGAGGCGGGCGTAAGGCTCGAGAAGGTACCCCGCATTCGGCTCGATCAGGCCCTTAAGACCACGCAGCACCAGGGCGTGGCCGCGCAACTACCCGAGGTAACGACCACCGACTTGGAGGCCGCGTTCGCCCTCGCCGCTGAGCGTGGCCAGCGGCTGCTGCTCGTGCTCCTCGATCAACTGACGGACCCCCGCAACGTGGGCGCCATCATCCGCAGCGCGGAGGCGCTCGGCGCGCACGGCGTGGTCATGGAGGGGCGCCGCTCCTCGCCCATAACCGCCGTGGTCGTCAAAGCTTCGGCTGGCGCTACCGCGCACCTGCCGCTGGTGGTGGTGCCGAACCTGCCCACCACCATCGAGCGCCTGAAGGAGCGCGGGGTGTGGGTGTACGGCGCCGACGGCGGCGCCCGCACCACGCCCGAGCAGGTGGACTGGGACCGCGAAGTGGCGCTGGTGATAGGCTCCGAAGGCACAGGCATGCGGCGGCTGGTGAGGGAGCGGTGCGACGAACTGGTCGGTATACCCCTGGCCGGCAAGGTCGGCTCGCTGAACGCCGCCGTGGCAGCTGGGGTGCTGCTGTACGCAATCCAGAACGGGCGCCGCGCCGGCTGAGGGCGGCGGGTTAGTCCAGCGCGGTCACCCGCCGCGCACGCCGAACCAGGCACCAATTACGTAACGCAAGACCTGAAGAGAAGAGGAGCTGAGCGTGGCACGAGCCCCAAAACCAGTTAGCAGCACGGACCTGCTGGACCTGACGTACGTTTCTGACCCGCAGCTGGCGCCAGGTGGCGGCGCCGCCGCCGTGGTGGTGACCCGCGTTGTGAACGCCAAGGGCGGCGCGCCCGACAAGGCGCAGGTTGAGGGCAGCGCGGCCGCAGAGGCAAGGGCCGGCAAGCCCAAGGACAGCAAGTACGAACCGCCCCGCTACCGTAGCCGCATCGAGCTTTACGACCTGAGCGGGCGGGGCAAGCCTAAGCCCACCGAGCTGACCCAGGGGCAGTACAGCGACACCACGCCGCGCTTCTCCCCCA
>JBBAFX010000215.1:0-3937 GCA_041655195.1 Trueperaceae bacterium | reverse complement strand
CGTGCGGTGCGAGCAGCGGGGCCGCGAAGGCCATGACCAGCACGATGATCACGCCTATCAGCCCGGTGACACCGGCGCCGTTCTTCATGAAGCGCCGCAGCCAGGCAGGGGCCACTCGTCGCGCCGAGACGCGTTCGTTTAGGGGGGTGTTACCACCGGTCGTCCCCTCGACCGGCGCTGCCTGTTGTGCCACCAACGACATCCTCCTGATGACCGTTGCCGACCCCAAGGTTGGCCCCCGTTACCTGCGCCGTTAGCTATAACGTTAGCCCGGAATGGCTGGCACTGGGGAGTAGCTGTGCGTGCCGGGTGTTCCGGGTGTGCTCGTCCTGATTGCGAGCTGGTAGCTGCGCGGGCGGGGCGCGAAGACCTATCGGCTTGAACCAATATGTAACCCGCGCCGAGAATTTACGCAACCGGCGAGTTGTGGGCGGTTCGAGCTAAATGCTGTGGGCGGCCGGGCCAGTCGCTGCGAGGCGGGTCGGGCGGCCAGGCCGCTTACGGAGGGGGCAGTAGTACCTCTCTGGAACCCTAGGGATTTTGGCTTTCACAGTTCACGTTCCTGCGAAATTGAGGACTATAACGATGAAAAACCCGAGGGTCTTGGAGAGGTACAAGAACGACAGAGCCTTCGAGCCTAGTGACCCTAGGCTCGAACCAATTGGCTCCAGCTAGGAACCGACCTAGTCTGGGTTGTTGAGCAGGGGAAGGCCGACCTCAAGCGCCTCGTCCACCAGCGACGGGGCCGCTACCACCATGTCGATGGGGCCGCCGGCCAGCCAATCGTCCTCGGGGTTGAGGATGCGCACCTCGGCGCCCGCCTCCCTGGTGAGCACCATGCCGGCGGCCACGTCCCACGCAGCCAGCCCGAACTGCCAGAACAAGTCCACGGTACCCTCGGCCACGAAGCAGAAATCGCGGCACGCCGAGCCGCTGGCGCGCACACCAGCGCAGCGCTCGGCCAGCCCCACGAAGAAGTCGCGGTGACCTGTGTTACCGCGCGAGACCGGCGTGAAGTTAGTGGCTATCAGAGCCTGCGAGAGCGGCAACGGCGTCAGCTGAATGCGGCGCTCCTCGTGCCACGCACCCTCGCCCTCCACCGCCCAGTACACGCTGTCGGAAGCGGCGTCGTAGATGACGCCCAGCACGCTGGTGCCGTTCACGACCAAGCCGATGGAGACGCAGAAGCTCGGGTAACCCTTAACGAAGTTATGCGTGCCGTCCACCGGGTCGATGACCCACAGGGGCGCCGCGTTCGCGGGGTCATCACCCACATCCAGCAGGCCCTCCTCGCCCAAGAGGTCGAAAGTGGGGTACAGCTCGCGCAACTCCTGCACGATGCGGCGCTGCGCCTCCACGTCCACCTCCGTGACCACGTCACCCGGCACGGTCTTCACGTTCACGGCAAGCGTGCTCTTACCGCCGTGGTGAAGGTCGTGCCGACCCTTCGCCCAACGGCCGACCTCGCGCGCCAGAAGGGCAACCTGATCCTTAATCTCCAACAAACGGGCCGACGAAAGCTCAGCGGGAAGGGACACGGGGGTAGAACGCTCCATGCCCGATGCTACGTCAAGAACGTCAGCTCAGGCGCGGGCCAGGAAGACACCCGTGGCGCGGTCCACCTGGAAAGGCAGAGGAACGGCCAGCACAGTTCGCTCCCAGGCGGCAAGCGCAGCGGCAGTTTCCGCGGGCACCTGATCTGGCAAATGCACGAGCGAACGCAAGTAGTCCAGCAGCACCTGCTGGTCCGTGACATGCAGGCTGTCGTCGAACCGGTGTAGCTGCACGTCACCGAAACTAGCGCCGAGCAGGGCGCCGCCCGACTCGCTCGTGAACGACAGTGGGCTCACGCCCATCAGCTCCAGTCCGCCGCCTAGCTCAGCTAGGTGCCTAACGAGATCAGTGGCTTGGCGCATGTGCCCCGCGCCGTTAGTGGCGGCCACCAGCACACCGCCGGGGCGCAGCACGCGCCGGAACTCGGCGATAGCTGTGGCCGGTTCGGGCACGTGATACAGCATGTGGTTCGCGAAGACCAAATCGAAGGTGGCGTCCGGGAAAGGCAACGCCATGGCGTCCGCGTGGCTCACGGTTGCGGCTAGGTCAAGCTCAGCGGTTATAGACCGCAGGGCCGCCAGCATGCCCTGCGACCGGTCCGTGAGGGTGAGCTGCCAACCTGACGGCACGCGGTGCCGCACCACCCGCCACATCCGACCCGTGCCGGCGCCGACCTCCAGGACGCGGGTCTCCCCGCGCGTTTCACCGCGGGTCTCGCCACGATTCTCGAACGGCGCGCCGGGGCCCAACAGCAGGTCGAACTCACGCTCATGCAAGTCGAACGTCTGGTTCCCGAAGCGTTCGTGCATAGCTATGCGCGCCTTCAGGCGGTCGGGCGTGCGGTAGGCGTCCAGCGGCTCGGAGCCGCGCGGTGCGCGATTAGGTTCATCACCTTGGCCGGAGAGCATGGGTCTCATGCTACTGCGTGAGGGCCGAAACCCTGGCGAGCCTAGGCGAACGCCTGCTCGACCGACTCCCGGACCGCGTCGATGGCGGCGTCCGGCAGCCACGGGTGGATCGGCAGCGACAACACCCGCTTGCAAACCTCCTCGGCCACGGGCGCCGGCCCGAAGTCGAACCCGGCCGGTTGACGCGTCAGCGGGGTGGGGTAGAAGCGGCTGAACGCCACGCCCCGCCGCGTTAGCTCGCCCTCCAGCCGCTCCCGTACCGCGGCCGGCACCTGGATGGTGAACTGATGGTACACGTGCGCCGGGTCGTCAACCGGCAATTGCAGTGCCCAGTCGCCGTTGTGAACGTGGCCCTGCGGAACGTTAGCCAACGCGTCCCTATACGCAGCCGCGCGCTCGCGCCGTCGCTCGTTCAAACTTGCCACATGCGGCAGCTTCACGCTCAAGATGGCCGCCTGCACGGCGTCGAGGCGCGAGTTATGGCCAAGACCGTCATGCAAGTACTTATCGGTAGGGCTGGAGCCGTGGTTCCGTAGGCTGCGGATGCGAACCGCTAGGTCGTCGTCCTCAACCGTCACCATGCCCGCGTCGCCGTAAGCGCCCAAGTTCTTAGTGGGGTAGAAGCTGAACGCCCCCAGCGCCCCGAACGTGCCCGTGTGCCGCCCGTTAGGCCGGGCGCCGAACGACTGCGCGCAGTCCTCCAACAAGTGAACGTGGTACCGATCGGCTATGGCACGGAGTTCCTCCACCCTGGCCGGCAGCCCGAACATGTGCACCGGCAGCAACACCTTCGTGCGGTCGCTCATGGCGGCCTCGACCAGGTCGGGTTCCATGTTCAGCGTCACCGGGTCAATGTCCACGAACACCGGAGTGGCGCCCAGCCGCAACACCGCTTCGCTGGTGGCGAAGAAGCTGAAAGCCGTCGTGACCACCTCGTCGCCTGGGCCCACGCCTAACGCCTCTAGGCCCAGGATCAGAGCGTCTGTGCCCGAGTTCAGACCAATGGCGTGTTTCGACCCCAGGTAATCAGCTACGGCCGACTCGAAGCGCTCCACCTCAGGACCGCCGATGAACGCGCCACTCTTCAGCACCCGCTCCACGGCGGGTTGCAGTTCGGGCCAGAGTTCGCGTACTTCGCTTTGCAGGTCGAGCATGGGGTAGGTAATAGGAACCGACACGCAAATGAGTGTATAGCGTCCAGGGCGCTACGTGGCGGGCAGAATTGCCGCGGACCGTGCCCTCAGCGGTGGGTTCGTGACGCGCGGGGTTGACAGACCCACCCCGCGCTATGTTCTACTTCCCCATCGCCACCAGGTACCCGTTGGTGCCAGGTTGCGACCAGCACCGCTCGGTTAGGTAGCAGCTACCGCCGGCGGTCTTATCGAGAGCGGCCGAGGGAACTGGCCCTACAACGCCGCAGCAACCAGCCTCCATATAGGCGGGTGCTAAGTCCAGCCGGAACCGCAGCCACGATG
>JBBAFX010000214.1:0-3938 GCA_041655195.1 Trueperaceae bacterium | reverse complement strand
TTAACGCCAGCCCTGCCTTTCAGGGGCAGGTCGCGCTCCACGCCCACCTCTTCTATGGCGTTCAGGGCAGCCGCGGCGGCCAGCACGGCGCGTTGCGGGTCGTCCGGGTGCGAGTGCGGGGCGCCGAACAGAGCTATCAGGCCGTCGCCTCGCAGCGAGTCCACGTAACCGTCGTACGCCTCGATAACGCCCGCCACCACCGTGAGGACCTCGTCCGCCAGGTCGCGCATCTCCTCCGGGTCGAGGTCGCGGGTGAGAGTGCTGAAGCCGGCCATGTCGATGAACACGCAGCTAACCCGGCGCCGTTCGCGCGAGGCGGGTTCGTGCGTGAGCTTGGTGCCGCACATGCCGCAGAAGCGCATGCCGCCCGGGCTGGTGAACCCGCAGGTGGGGCAGGTCACGTTGTTCACGCCCTGGTCACCACCCCAGGAGGGGCGCCGGATCTATGAAGGCCTGCGAGCCCGCCCCAGCCCGCTGTGCGTAGAACTGCAGCACGTCGTTACGAGTTAGCGTGCCGCCCCCCAGGTAGCCCACCACCGCGCCTTGCGCCACCGGGTCGCCCAGCTCCACCAGCGGCTGGCGCATGTTGACGTAGATGGTGGTGAGGCCCCCGTCGTGCTGCAACACCAGCATGTAGCCGAAGTTGGCGCCCAGGTACGTGACGCCAGCCACCAGGCCCGCCTGCACGGCGCGCACGGCGGCGTTCTCCACGGGGGCGCGGATGCCCAAGTACGAGTTGTTGCCGTCGCCGAAGCGACTGATGAGGGTGGCGTCGTCGAACGGCCGGATGAGCCCGGAACTGGTGGGTGCCGGTGGGGCGGAGAGGGCGTCGGCACGGGCGCGGGCGAGGTCGGCCTGGCGCTGCGCTTCGAGCTGCTGGTCGCGCTCGGCTGCGAACTGCTCGGCCGCCTGGCGCGCTTGGCGCTCCTCCTCGCGCAGCCGGGCTATCTCGCGGTCCAGCTGCGAGCTGACGCTGCCAACGGTGCGCTCTATCTGCGCCTGCTCCTCCATGAGCGCCTGCTGCTGGACCATCTGGCCGGCCTGCGTGGCGTTCAGTTCGTCTATGACGCGCGCTAGGCGCGCTTGCGCGTCCTGCAGCTCGGCCTCGGCTTGCGCCAGCT
The DNA here is from genome assembly GCA_041655195.1 of Trueperaceae bacterium. Classification (GTDB taxonomy): domain Bacteria; phylum Deinococcota; class Deinococci; order Deinococcales; family Trueperaceae; genus JAAYYF01. The sequence goes on along the minus strand of JBBAFX010000214.1, from coordinate 2,817 downwards.
CGGCCTCGGCCGCGCTCAGCTGGGTCAGCTGCTGCGCCAGGCGCTCGCGCTCGGCGCCCAGGCTAGCCAGCACGCCGTCGAGCTCGCGCAGCACGTCGGCGTCCTGCTCTGACAGGATGCCTAAGTAGTGGTTGCGCACGCGCATCTCGTGAAAGGTCTCGCTCTCAACCAGCCCGGCGGCCGAGCGGCGGCCGCGCTGCTTATAAAGGCTGACCAGCAGGTCCTGCACGCGCACCTGCAGCTCACCTATGCGCGCCTCCAGCAGGCCGATGCGTTCCTCCGTGTCAGCGCGCTGCGCCTCGATGTCGGCGATCTGGCCAACGATCTGCTCACGCTCGCGGCGCTTCTGGGCCAGCTCTTCGCTCACGGCGTCGCGCTCGCGTACGCGCTGCTGCAGCGCCGCGGCCGTGTCGCCGAGCGCGGCCTCAATGCTCCGCAGGTCGTCTGAACGCGCCTCCAGCAGCTCCTGGTAGCGCTGCAGGTCCTGCTCCAGCGCCCGCCGCTCGGGACTGTCGAGGTCCGCTTGGGCGCGCGCCCCCCAGGTAAGGAGCAGGCACAGTGTCAGTAGCAAGACGCGGAACACGGCGCCAGTCTAGCCGAACTGCCGGTGGCCTCGGATGGGAGCCAGCTAAGTTGCGCTCAGTTCTCTTCGCGAAGGTGCTGCGTTACCGCTATGGCGCTGCCGCCGAGGCCCACCAGGAGCGCCAGCAGCGTGAGCAGCACGGTGATCTGGGCGAGCAGCACGTTGTCGCGTACGAACGGCACGAACGAGAACTGCTCGGCCAGGCGCATGACCGCGAACTGGTAGCCGGGGATCGTGAGCCCAAGCGTCAGCACGGCGCTGATGAGCCCCAGCAGGAAGCCCTCTATCAGGAACGGCCCGCGGATGAATGCGTGCGAGGCGCCCACGAGGCGCATGACCTCGATCTCCTCACGCCGCGCGGTGATGGCGGCGCGGATGGAGTTGACGATGGCGAAGAGGGCGGCGCCCAGCAGGATGACCACCAGGATGGAGCCGCCCACGCGCAGTACGTCGTTGATGGCCAGGAAGGTGGCCACGGCCTCGCTGGAGTCGTCCACTTCAGTCACGCCGGGTAACTGCTCCAGGCGCATGCGCACCACGCTCGTGTGGCCCGGGTCGTGAAGCTGCACGTGGTACGTGTCCGGTAGCGGGTTCTCTACTAGACCGGCCGCGCGGCCCAAAGAGGGCAGGTCGGCCACCAGGCCTGCCAGCGCGGCGTCTTTGCCTATGAACTCAACCTGCGCCACCTCGGGCCAGGCGCGGATGGTGTTGGTGAGTTGCACCACGTCGGCGCCGTCAGCTAGGTAGGCGGCCATCTCGAGCTCGCTCTGCAGCGTGGCCAGGGCCTGGTTGAGGTTGACCGACAGCAGACTGAACGCCACCAAGATGGTGAGCGACAGCGTCATGGTGGTCAGCGTGGAGACGCTCGCCACCCAGTTGCTGCGGATGGCGCGCATGGCTTGAGCGAGCGCGTACATCACGCCGCGCCGCCCGAGTAGGTGCCCGGGCTTGCGGTGCGGGCCAGGTGCAGGGTCACGCGATAAATCTAACCCGAGTGCTTACGGGTTGTGCTGTCAGAGGGCAGCCACGACCGCGTCGGTGAACTGCTCGGTGGTGGCGTTGCCGCCCAGGTCGGCAGTGAGAGGGCCGCTGGCCAGCACGCTGTTCACGGCGTCCTCGACCTTGCGGGCCCAGTCGTGCTGGCCCAGGTGGTCTAGAAGCATGGCGACGGTGAGGAACGTGGCCGTGGGGTTAGAGATGCCCCGCCCCGCGATGTCCGGGGCGCTGCCGTGCACCGGCTCGAAGATGGCGTACTTCTCGCCCACGTTAGCGCTGGGCGCTATGCCGAGCCCGCCCGTCAGGCCAGCCATGAGGTCCGAGAGGATATCGCCGAAGAGGTTGGTGGAGACGAGCACGTCGAAGCTGAACGGGTCGCGCACCAGCTTCATGGCGGCGGCGTCCACGATGATGTCGTACGTGTGAACGTCCGGGTACTCCTTGGCCACCTCCATGACGGTCTCGAGGAACAAGCCCGACGTGAGCGGCAGGACGTTAGCCTTGTGCACCACCGCGAGCTTCTTGCGGCGCTTGCGGGCCTGCTGCAGCGCCACGTGCGCTATGCGCTCGCTGGCGTGCTTGGTGACCACGGCGTCGGCTATGGCCGTGTCGCCGTAGCGGCGCTCCTGCTCCACGTACAGGCCTTCCGTGTTCTCGCGCACCATGAGCATGTCGACGCCCGGCATGGTGTCGGGCACGGGGTGCGAAAGCGAAGGCCGCAGGTTGGCGTACAGGTCGAGCTTCTTACGCATGTAACGGATGGCGCCGGCGTGGCCCGCGACCTTACGGGAGGGGCTGGTGAAGGCGCCCGCCAGGGTGGCGTCCGCGGCCTTCACGGCCTCGAGGGTGGCGTCGGGGACGCTGGTGCCGTGGCGTTCGAAGGTAGCCCAGCCGGCTTCGGCTTCCGTGAAGGTGAGGTTCAGGCCGGTGGCTTCCAGCAAGCGGCGGGCGGCCGGGATGACCTCCTGGCCGATGCCGTCGCCAGGGATGAGGCAGATCGTAGACATATAGGTTCTCCAATTTGCGCCGGGGGTCGGTTCCACGCAGGGCGGGTGCGGGATGTGGGCCGAGCGGGTGCGGAGGCAGTTTCTGTCCGCGCCTGACCCTCCAGTGAGGCGGCACTAAGGTACCACGCCGGAGCTGCCGGTCCCCGCGCGGATGTGACCGCCGCACTGGTAGTATGGCCCCAATCACCGCGAACCGGTGGGCGCCGGCCCCAGGCGCCCAGCCTGCAGGAT
>JBBAFX010000213.1:0-3973 GCA_041655195.1 Trueperaceae bacterium | reverse complement strand
CGATGGTACCCGCATGGCCCCCACGGTGGTGGAGGCTGTGCCCGCTGAGGCCGAGTTGGCCGTGGACGAGGTGTACGGTCCGGTCACGCTGCTGCGCCCGGTAAGCACTCTCGAGGAAGCCATACGCGTCGCTAACGCAGTGGATTTCGGTCTGCAGGCGGGCATATTTACGAACGATTTAGACAGTGCACATACCGCCATCGCGGAGCTTCGCTACGGTGGCGTCATGGTCAACGACAGCACCGACTACCGGATAGACGCCATGCCTTTCGGCGGCTTCAAGGGTTCCGGCCTCGGGCGTGAGGGCGTTGCTTTCGCGGTTCACGAGATGACAGAACCCAAGGTCGTCTGTTTCGTACACCGTTGAGGAGGCCCCAGTGACCGACCCCCAACCACCGACCGCCAGCACCGAACCCGAGAGCGGGAACGGCGCCCTGAGGAGCCCTTACGCCAATGGCGTTAACGGCGGGCGCGAACCTCACGAGCCCATCGTGGTCTTCGACAAGGTGCGTAAGCAGTACGGCGACCTGGTGGTGCTCAACGACCTGGACTTCGAGGTGGCCGAGAACGAGAAGGTGGCCATCATCGGCCCTTCCGGCTCCGGCAAGACCACCATCCTGCGGGTGCTGATGACCCTGGTTCAGCCAAGCGGCGGCGTCGTGTACGTGGACGGCGAGCCGCTCTGGCACGAGGAAGCGCGCGGCCGGCTCGTGCCCGCCAGCGAGAGGCACCTGCGTAAAGTGCGCAGCAAGATCGGCATGGTCTTTCAGCACTTCAACCTCTTCCCGAACATGAACGTGTTGCGCAACGTGACGGAGGCGCCCATCCACGTGGCCGGGGTGAAACCTAAGGACGCCAAGGAGCGTGCCCGCGAACTGCTCGACATGGTGGGCCTCGGCGACAAGCTGGAGGTGTTCCCTGAGCAGCTCTCCGGCGGGCAGAAGCAGCGAGTGGCTATCGCCCGGGCGCTGGCCATGGACCCCGACGTGCTGCTGCTGGACGAGGTCACCAGCGCGCTCGATCCCGAGCTGGTGGGCGAGGTGCTGAACATCCTTCGCAAGCTGGCGCACGAGACGCAGATGACCATGCTCATCGTCACGCACGAGATCGGTTTCGCTCGCGACGTGAGCGACCGGGTCGTGTTCTTCGACAAGGGACGTGTGGCGGAGGAGGGGCCGCCCTCCAAGATCTTCTCGAACCCCGAGAACCCCCGCACGCAAGCGTTCCTGAGCGCGGTTCTCGGGCACTGATCGCAAGGCCGTCCCGGCCGTGCCCACGCTAGCGGCGCGGCTCTTAACCCACCAGGAAGGAGGCACCCATGCGCGAAGCGATCTGCGAACGCACGCTGGCGTTCAGGCGGGTCCCCGGCTTGTCGCCACCCGGCGTGGGCTGTGGGTGAGAACGCGTGGCGATCGGCGCCGCGCTCCGCATAGGCAACTTGGAGGAAACTGAATGAACCGACCGAGAGTCAAGACAGCACTGATCGTCCTGCTAGCAGCGCTGGTCGCGAGCTTCGGCTTCGCGCAGTCCACGCTGGAGCACTACCAGCAGAACGGCATCACCATCGGCACGGCCAACGAGATCCCGTACGGCTGGGTCGACGGAGGCGTAGCGCAGGGCATCTCACCCGACGTGCTCACCGCCGTTCTTAACAACCTGGGTATCACCGACATCAGATGGACCGTGACCGAGTTCGGCTCGCTAATCCCGGGCGTCATAGCTAACCGCTTCGACATCGTTGCCGCCAGCCAAGCCGTGCTCCCCGCGCGCTGCGAGCAGGTGGCCTTCTCGAAGATCAACGACAGCTACGGTGAGGGCTTCCTCGTCATGGCCGGCAACCCCCAGAACATCCACTCGTACGACGACTTCGTGAACAACCCGCAACTGCGCATGGGTATCGTCTCGGGCGCCGACCAGCTCGACTTCGCACAGTCCTACGGCATCCCCGAGAGTCAGCTCATCATGCTGAACGCTAACGCCGACGCGCCTTCCGCGCTGACAGCCGGCCGCATCGACGCGTACGCCGCTACCGGCCTCACCGTTGTGGGTCTTGCGGGCGGTAACGACCGCGTTGAAGCCGCCGCCGACTTCGTCGACCCCGTGGTCGACGGTGAAGTGGTGCGCTCCTACGGCGCGTTCACCTTCAACCAGAACAGTGAGTTCTTGGACGTGTTCAACGAAGCGCTCGCCGAGTTCCGCCAGACCCAGGAGTACCGCGACATCCTCATGAGCTACGGGCTCACCGAGCAGGACGTCGACGCCGCTCTGGCCGCCTCGACCGAGGAGCTGTGCACGCCCTGACCTGCCGCTAGCGCAATGCTTAGCGGTGCGAGGATCGCGCCGCGGCTAGCGAAGCAGTCCACCTGTGGGTCCGCTCCGGCGGGCCTGCAGGCACTATCTGAACCGATCCGTATTCGGCCCTCGCTCCGGCCGGTCCGCCCATTATCTGAACTCTGAAAACGAACTGCCTGGAGGTTTCGGTGGAAGACCTGCAACAACTACTCGCCCCACTCCTTAGGGGCACGGTGGTCACGGTGCAGCTGGCCCTCATGTCCATGGTGTTCGGCGCCATACTCTCGTTCGCGGCCGGCATCGGCAAGCTATCGGGCAACTGGCTCATCCGCTGGCTATCCGTCGTCTACATAGAGGTCTTCCGCGGCACGTCGCTCCTGGTCCAGATGTTCTGGCTCTTCTTCGCGCTGCCGCTCATCGGCATAACGCTCGACCCGTACGTGGCGGGCGTGGCTGCTCTCTCGTTGAACATCGGCGCTTACGGTGCGGAGGTGGTGCGCGGCGCCATCCAAGCCGTGCCGGTGGGGCAGTACGAGGCCGCCACCGCCGTGAACTTCGGTAAGCGTTACGCGCTCTGGAACGTGATCTTGCCGCAGGCGCTGGTGGAGATGATGCCGCCCTTCGGCAACCTGGTGGTGCAGAACCTCAAGGACACCGCGCTGGTGTCGTTGATCACCTTGACGGACCTTACGTTCGCGGCGCAGACGGTGCGTAACCTCACGCACGAGTCCATCCCTGCGTTCACCGCTACCCTCTTCATTTACTTCGTGCTGGCCATGATCCTGGTGACCGGCATGCGCTGGCTGGAGCGCTTCGTGGCGCGCAAGGTCGGCGTGGCGCAGGCGAGGGCGCGCGGCTGATGCTGTTCGGTATCCGGTGGGACACGAGCACGGACCTCAACTTCGCTATCTCTATCTTCCCTATCCTGCTCCGCGGCCTGGTGGTGACGCTGCAAGCCACCGCGCTCGGCTTCGCCATTGCCCTAGTGTTGGGACTCATCCTGGCCATTTTGCGCATGGCGCCGTACCGGCTCATCTCGTGGCCGGTGGCGTTCTTCCTGGAGTTCACGCGCAACACGCCGCTGCTCGTGCAGCTCTACTTCCTGTACTTCGTGCTGCCCGACTTCGGCATCGTGTTCCCCGCGTTCCTCACGGGCGCCATAGCGCTGGGGCTGCAGTACTGCGGTTACACGGCTGAGGTGTACCGCGCCGGCATCGAGGCGGTGCCGCGCGGGCAGTGGGAGGCGTCTAGGGCGCTGAACATGTCGGCGGTGCTCACGTTCCGTGACGTGATAATCCCGCAAGCCATCCCGCGCGTGGTGCCAGCGCTGGGCAATTACCTGGTGTCCATGCTCAAAGACACCGCGATCCTCTCCGCCGTGACGGTGATGGAGATGCTGAACGTGGCTCAGATCATCGGCCAGCGCACCTTCCGGTACTTCGTACCTCTGACCATGGTGGGCGGCATGTTCCTGGTCATGACCATCATCTCCGCGGGCCTGGTGCGGTTCGTGGAGAAACGCCTGCCGAAGGCCGGCATCCCGCTCAGGTGACGGCGGTTGTGCTGGCGGGTTCCGGTTTGGGCGGTGGGCGCGCGTGCTGAAGCCGACCTTTCACGACGTGCTGGCGGCGCGGACTCGGGTGGCGGGCACGGCGCAGTGCACGCCGGTGGTGGAGGCCGA
>JBBAFX010000212.1:0-4032 GCA_041655195.1 Trueperaceae bacterium | reverse complement strand
GCCCGGCACCAGCAGGAACGGCTGGCCCGCCTTCCAGTAGCGGTACCCGGTGGCCGTTACCTCCAGACCGCTGAAGCTGGGGCTGGCTTGGGCGGACTGCTCGATGGCGAACGCGGTCACGGGCATCATGATGGCGGCGTCCAGCGCCTCCAGTTCCAGGCTGCCCTTGGCCTTGGCCTGCTCGGAGCGCTGCAGTGCGCGCAGCGCTTCGGCGTGGCTGTTCAGGCGGCCGCCCGCCTCGTGCACGGCGGCGCGAATGGTGCCGCCCACCAGTAGCGCCAACGCGGGTCCTTCGCCCTCGTAGTACGAGATGGCGCCGTCGAACTCGGTGACCGCCAGCTTGTCGAGGAGGCGGCCCAGGTGCACCGCGCCCGGCCGTAACCGTTCGGGTGGCGCCAGGCGCGGCAGCGCGCGCAGGAGGGCAGAGGCGCTAGCCGGATCTCTGGGCGGCAAGCGCGGCAGGTCGGTCGGTTCGTGAGGGTAGAGGTGGAACCCTTGGCGGGTGGCGGTCAGGTCGTCGTAGGCGCCCAGCTTGAAGCTGGCCTCTACCTGCCCCTTGGCTAGCAGCAGGAGCATGGTGCCCACGCGGTCGGTCAGCGCTAGCGTGCCCGTGAAGCGCAGGTTGCGGAGGCTCTCCAGGAACGCTTCCGCGCTGAGGTCACCCGTGTCGCCCAGCAGGGCGTGGCCCGCGCTGCGGCGAGCGGCCTGCGGCTCTGCGCTGGTAGCTCTCAACGTCATGGCGCGTGGTCCCCCTCGCGTGGGTGGCCGGCGGCCAGGACGTCGTTGAGCAGCTGCTGGTCGGCTTCGAAGGTGAGGAGCCGCAGCGCGGCTTCAGGCCACACGAAGCGCGCCTCCTGGAACAGCTCCTCTGTCACGTTGGTGGCCGTAGCGCCCGTCCGGCAGACGTACCAAGTTATGTGCCGCAGCACGCCCTGCGCGTTGCGGTAGCGGGTGACCCACTCCGCAGCAGGTTCGTAGCATTCGGCTTCTATGCCGGCTTCCTCGCGCACCTCGCGCAGTGCGGCCTGCAGGGGCGTCTCGCCCGCCTCCACGTGGCCTTTAGGGAAGACCCAGTCGCCGTTCGCGTGGTGCAGGACCAGCACGCGGCCGCCTGCGTCGAACACGACGCCGCCGGCGCCGGGCACGGCGGGGCTGGCGGTCTGGCCTGGCGTTTGCGGCTGGCCCGCGCCGGGCGCACCGCGGCCGTTCCTGGCGCCTGCGCTAGCGGGGCGGTGGTCGTCTGCGGGGTGCATGGTGGCGCAATGGTACCACTGGCGCCCGGCCGCGCCCCTCACCGTACGTGCTGGGGGGCGGTCCATGGGGGTAAGCCGCTTTGGGGAGGTGCCGGCCTCAGCGCTGCGCCGAGAGCCCGCCGCCCTGAAGGAACTCGAGCACGCCGTCGGCCAGCGCCTGGGCGAGGGTCTGCTGGTACGACTCGGTAGCGAGCTTGCGGCCCTCATCGGGGTTGCTCACGAAACCCAGCTCCACCAGGATGGCGGGGATGCGCGCGTTCCGGATGACGTAGAAGAGGTTCTGGCGCACGCCGCGGTCGTTCGCGCCGGTGGCCGCTACCAGGTTGCGTTGCACCGTCTCCGCCAGGGAGAGGCTGTAGTTGAGCTGCGCCTCGCGCAGGATGTCGGCAGCGATACTGGCGGCCGCCTGGCGCGCCTCCTCGGTGAGCGCCTGCCCTTCGGCGCCGCCACCGTTCTCGCGGATGGCGCGCTCGAGCAGGCTGGGGTTGAGGGGCTCGCCGAACACCCAGGTCTCGATGCCGGCGGGCCTGGTGTCCGAGACGGCGTTGGCGTGGATGCTGATGAACAGGTTGCGGTCCGAGCTGGAGAAGAGCGAGCGTTCCTGCAGGCTCAGGAAGGTGTCGTCGTCGCGCGTCAGGATGACCTCTATACCCTCGCGCTCGAGCAGCGCCTTGAGCCTTAGCGCTACGGAGAGCACCACGTGCTTCTCGGTGGCGTACGAGGAGTTAGCGCCAGGGTCGCGGCCGCCGTGACCAGCGTCGATGACGATGATGCGGCGCTGCTCCGGCACGGTGGTCAGCGCAACGGGCGTCTGCACGACCGGCTCCTCGGGCTGCGCCAGAGCGGCCACGGCCGCGCCTACCAGGCCGGGTGCCAGATCCACGTAAACGGTGCGGGTGGCGCCCTTATCGACCTCGCCAAGGCGGAAGCCCTGCCCGGTTGTAGACAGCTCGAACGCGGTGCGCAGCACGACGCTCACGTAACCGCCGCCGTTGGTGACGGAGACGGTGGTCAGGTTGCCGTCGCCCACGTTCACTACGGACTCCTCGGCGCGGGCGCCGGGGAACGTTATTAGCAGGGTGTGGTCGTTGGCAGCTACGTCGTAACTAGCGTCGGTGGGAATATCGACCGCCACGCGCGACACGCCGTCTGTTAGGCCCGTGCGCGGCTTGCCCAGCGAGTAGCCGAGGCGGGTGGCCGTGTCCACGGTCACCACGCGGCGCTCCGAATTCCAGCCCGCCTCGCCCTCGAACGCCTTGACCAGCGGGGCTATGGCTACGTACGACACGCCGTCTACCAGGATGACCTTGGGGCTGGCCAGGCTGGTGGCGCCCGCCACGGGCGGGGTGACGCTGACCACGCCTTCGCGCTTGATCAGGCCGTCGGCCACGTCGGAAGTGGCCTGGAACCGCGCCGTGCGGAAACCGTCGGAGAACACCAGGACCTTATCGGCGTCCAAGTAGGTGGTGGTGAGCCCCATGGCCTCGGCCAGGTGCACAGCTTTGGCGTACGCGTTGGAACTGTCGCCGTAGGCGGTGAAGTAGAAGGGGCCAGCCGCGTCGATGATGACGCCGTCTACCGCCAGGTAATTGAGTCGCTGCTGAGCGCCCGCGAAGGCGAACAGGAAAAGAAGCAGGAGGGGGAGGGCCAGGCGCTTCACGTGGACCGAAGTGTAACACCGAGACGTTGGACCACTGCATGAGAGAATTCGCTTGTAGCGGCTCTTCGGCTGTTCATGAAGCCTTAGCCTGAGTGCGTGGTCCTACCAGTTTCGCCGTCTTGCTCGAGTTCCCTCAGCCTGCGCTGCACCGCGTCCTCGGCCGTGAGGTTAGCCGCGCCGCGCTGCAGGTGCGCGTAGAGCAGCTCCACGTCGGAGCGGAGCCGCGTTATGAGCTCACCGGACTCCTGGAAATGGTGCGCCACGTCGCCCTGGAACCGGTCCAGAACGCCATGCATGCGCCGCAGCCGCACCTCCTGGGGCCGCTGCCGCGCTAACCACCACATGACGCCGCCGCCGACCAGCACGCCCACAACGAACGCCACGAGAACCCACGCCCAGACCGTCACGCTCAGGAGTGTAGCCCGTTGCGCGGCCAGCGCTGTGGTGCACTACACTCTGGCTGTGTCGGATCAGCGCGGGCGCCCCAGTCATGGCCTGACAGGCGTCTACATGCGGCCGCTTGAGGATGAGCTGGTGCCGGCCCGCCACTCGGCCGGGGCCCGCACAAGGGCCCGGCAACTGCAGGCGTTCCTTAGGCCGCTGCAAGCGGCGGCCGCTCCGGTGCTCGAGCCGCAGGGGAGCATGACCCTCATCGTGGCCAACTCCGCCGACTGGCGCCGGCTCTGCAACTACCCGTACGGCTTACCCTTCACGCGCAATGGACCCAAGGGCGCCAGCGCCGCCATCATGGCCGCCGCCGATTACCAGCCGCGCTTCGTGCGCCGTTTCGACGAGATGCTGATGGAGGCGGGGCGTGCTGGCTTCAGGGCGCCCGCTCAAGTAGCCGAGTTCGTGGACCTGATGGTGGGTCACGAGTGGGGGCACGCGGCGGCCAACCTCTCCGGGTTGCGCACCCGCGTGCGCTGGCTCGACGAGCTGATAGCCAGCTACCTATTCGTGGCCGCCCTGCACGCCACCGAGCAGACGCAGATGCTGGAACGACTAGGTGAGTGGACCCAGTTGCAGATCGCGGGCACGGCCGCCTTTCGCGGTGACCTGGCCGATTTCGAGTACCCCCGCTCGCGGGCGGGCTGGAGCAAGCTTCTCTGGTACCAGGGC
>JBBAFX010000211.1:0-4053 GCA_041655195.1 Trueperaceae bacterium | reverse complement strand
CCAGCAGCGTAACGAGACGCGCGCGGGAGCGGGTCATGGGAGCCCCTCGCCCTGCTCGGCGCCGCGGCTGCCCACCCCAGGCGCGCCGGCGGCTCCGTTCGCACCGTTCGCGCTAGTCGCGCCGTCTGCTAAGGCCGCTGGCCCCTCCTCCACGATGTTGCGGTAGGTGGCCATGGTGTCTGGGTGGATCTCTTTACCGGTGCGCTGCAGGTACTGCACCTTGGCGCGGACGGCCAGCCTGTAAGCGGCCGGTAGGTCAGTCATGGCTAACTCCCTGATCTGCTCGTTCACCCCGCGGCCTTCCTCGGAGACGTCGGCGACGTAAACGGCCATGCCCACCAGGTCGTGGTGCGGCACTCCGAAGACGTGACCCTCTATTGCCCCAAGCACGGCCTCATCGGTGACGCCCCAATCGGAAGCTAGCGCCCGGGCGGCGCGCCCGTGTAGCGCCAGCGGGTGGCGGCGTTCGAGTTCGAGAAGTGGCGGCGCGAGTTCCATGAGCTGCTCACCCGTCATGTCGCGCGCGGCGTCGTGCAGGATGGCCGCGGTGGCCACTTGCCGCAGCTGCGCGGCGTTGAAGCCGTTGGCGCGGGCGAACCGGAGCGCCAAGTCGGTAACGCGGACGATGTGGGAGAAGCGCGCTTCAGTAACCAGGTTCCGTACCCGCTCGGCGTAATGGCCTACCGGGTAGGCCGCGGCTATGCGTTCCAGTAGACCTTCTGTGGTGGTCTCATCGCTCATGGGACGCGCCGGCGCCCACGTTACGGGGGAGCCGGTCGATTGACCCAGCGGACCGCGGCGGGGCGCTGGGCCGAGCCCCCGAAGCCCGGCGTAGGGCAAAGTTAGCATGCGGTCAGAGATAGTCGTCGTCATCCTCGGCAGGAGCCGCGGCGTCCTCATCCGGCTCCTCAGCCGGCTCGTCAGCCGGTTCCTCGTCAGACCCCGCCTCGGACTCGAGGTAACGTACGCCGGCGCGCTCGGCGTCGTCCTGCTCCTCGACCTCCACGGTCGGCGCCGTGTCATCGAAGAAGTCGAAGACGGCGCCGCCGATCTGCACGTCGTCACCGGTCTGGGCGCCCGCCTTCCTAAGGAGTTTGTAGACGCCCATGGTCTTGAAGTGGTGTTGGAGGTAGGCGACCGCTTCAGCGTTGGAGGGGTCGAAGCGCGACACCACAGCCTCGATGTCGCTGCCGGTGACGACCCAACCCTGGCCGCTCATGTCGCGCTTGACCTGCACGGGCTCCACGCTGACGGTGCGGTCCGAGCTTTCCTTCACCGGCTCCGGGCGCGGCGGCAGGAGGTCGAAGAGCGCGTCGCGCAGCTCCTCCAGGCCGGTACCTTCGAGCACCGAGATGGTCATGACGGGTAGTCCGGAAAGGGCCAGCTCGCCCTCCGCCTCCGTCAGGAACTCCTCCACGCCCTCGAGCAGGTCCGCCTTGTTCAGAACGATCAGGGCGGGGCGCTCCAGCAGTTCCGGGTCGTACTCCTGCAGCTCATGGCGCAGCGACTCGTAGGTGCGCACGGGTTCCTCCACGGCGTCCAGCACGAACACCAGCAGGCGCGTGCGCGAGATGTGGCGCAAGAAGTCGAGGCCCAGCCCCTTGCCGAGGTGCGCGTCCTCGATGATGCCGGGGATGTCCGCCATGGTGAAGCGCTGCAGACCCCGGTCGCGCTCAACCACGCCCAGGTTGGGGCTCAGCGTGGTGAAGGGGTAGGAGGCTATCTCGGGCCGCGAGTTGGAGAGCGCCGCCAGGAGGCTCGACTTGCCGGCGTTCGGGTAACCCACCAGGCCGACGTCGGCTATGGTGCGCAGCTCGAGCCTGAGCTTGCGGGTTTGGCCGGGCATACCGAACTCCGCGAAGCGCGGAGCTCGCCGGGTGGAGGTGGCGAACGTTGCGTTACCGCGGCCGCCGTCGCCCCCCTTGGCCACTACGGCGGTCTCGCCTACCTCTATAAGGTCGGCCACCAGCTCGCCGGTGGTGAGGTCGTGCGCCAGCGTGCCTACGGGCACATCCACGTAGATGTCGGCACCATAAGCGCCGGCCTTGTTGCGCCCCTCCCCCTGCTGGCCAACGGGCGCCCGGAAGTGGCTCTTGCCCACCAGGCGCGCAAGCGAGGTGATGTCGTCGACGGCGCGCAGGTACACAGAACCGCCACGCCCACCGTGGCCGCCGTCGGGGCCGCCCTTGGGTATGTACTTGAGGCGCATGAACGAAAGGCCGCCGTCGCCGCCTTTACCGCCCTGCACCGTAATGTCTAGAACATCCCTGAACGCCATGCGGCTCTCCGAAACCCTCCAAAAAGTAGCGCGGCCCCGCTAGGGAGCCGCGCCAGCGAAAAGACTGTGTTCTGCGCGGCTTCAGTCAGCCGCGACGGCCTCGGTCTGCTGCTCGATGGTTACGAAGCGGCCCTTGGCGCCCTTGTTCAGGAACTTCACGTAACCGTCGCGCAGAGCGAAGAGCGTGAAGTCGTTACCGACACCCACGTTCTGGCCCGGCTTGAACTTGGTGCCGCGCTGACGAACGAGGATGTTGCCCGCGAGCACGAACTGGCCGTCGAAGCGCTTGACTCCGAGGCGCTTGGAGTGGCTGTCGCGCCCGTTGCGGGTGCTGCCTACGCCTTTCTTATGTGCCATGTCCTGATACCTTCCTCGTAGCCTTAGCCGACGCTCTTGACGCGGACTTCAGTGTAGTCCTGGCGATGACCGATCTTGCGGCGGTAGTTGGCCTTGGCCTTGTACTTGTAGACGTCGAGCTTGGGGCCGCGGCCGTGGCTGATGACCTCAACGGTGACCTTGGCCTTAGCGGCGTCCTCGCCGACCTTAACGTCGTCCCCACTTATGAGCAGTACGGGGAGTTCCAGTTCCGTGCCGGCGTCAGCCGCGAGCTTCTCGACCTTGAGCACATCGCCCTCGGCCACGCGGTACTGCTTGCCGCCAGTCTTTACGATTGCGAACATCTTTCGACCTCCAGGGCCTTCCGCCCGGAGGCGGCCCCTAACAGCTTGCTTCGTAGCAAGAGAACGGTGTTCAGCCAGTCAGGATGAGGCGGACAGCGACCGTGCAGTCCCCGCCCGTCTACCAGAGAAGAGATTCTAGCAGACCGGAGGACGTAAGCGCAACTTGCTGGGCGCCGCTTAGCAGGACCGCTCCGAAAGCCCCGATTTCCCGTGTCCCAGCGTACCTATCCACAGTTCTCACGTCCCCGATGCTCTATACTCCGGTCGAGTTTCGCGAAAGGAGCTCGCGCATGGCCAAGTCCAAGACCGTCAGCAAAGCAGAGCTGGTCAACGAGGTAGCCGACAGCACGGGGCTTTCCAAGAAGGCCGTCAAGGAGACGCTCGACGCGCTCCTCGGCACCATGACCGACAACATCGCCAAGGGCAACAAGGTCACGCTCACAGGCTTCGGCACGTTCGAGGTCCGCAAGCGTAAGGCCCGCACTGGCGTCAAGCCGGGCACCACCGAGAAGATCAAGATCCCGGCCAGCCAGTACCCCGCCTTCAAGGCCGGTAAGAGCCTGAAGGACACGGTGTCGGGCAAGAAGGCCACCTCGGCCAAGAAGAGCTCCAAGCGCTGACCAGGTACTCCTGACGCAGGCAACCGCCTGCGGCCGACCGGGCGCCTACTCGCCCGCCAGACGGCGCCTAATGTGAACGCGCGCCGCCCCACTCGGGGCGGCGCTCTTGGTTAAGCCCGACCCACGCGGTCCACTTAACGGGGTTTAGCATCAAAGCGTGAGCACGCCGCCCAAGCACACCCTGACCAGCGCGGCCGGGCGCGCGGGCGCCAGCGCGCCGCGCCCCATAGTCCTGTACGCCACCATGTTCGGCGCCACAGAGCTGGTAGCCGAGCAGGTAGCCGCCGCCCTCTCCCGGGAACTCGGCACGCAAGTACCGTGCCGCGACCTCGCCTACCTAGACCTGGCCGTCATAGCGCAGCACGACCTGCTGGTCCTCGGGCTCTCGACGTGGAACATCGGCCAGTTACCCTCCGACCTGGAGCTGCGGCTGCCGGAACTGGCGGCTCTGGACCTCCACGGCAAGCTGCTGGCG
>JBBAFX010000210.1:0-4053 GCA_041655195.1 Trueperaceae bacterium | reverse complement strand
GTGTGCTCTCCGACGTCTACAGTCTGGGCATCCTGGCGTACGAGGCCATAGCCGGCGAGCGGCCGTTCGTGGGCACCTCTTACGACGCTCTGATGGTGGCGCACCACACGGAGGTGCCCCGCGACATACGGCGCCTGCGGCCCGACATCTCGAACCAGATGGTGCGGGTGGTGTCTAAGGCCATGTCGCGCGACCCGCAGAAGCGCTTCGCTTCCGCAGGTGAGTTCGCGCTGGCCGTGCGCGCCGCAGCGGAGATGGAATCGCCCCAGCAGCAGCAAGAGCCGGCGAAGGCGGCCCCGACCACCGGGCGCTCGAGCCGTGCGGGCGCTAAGGGCGGCGCTCAGGAGCCCGAAACGGGCGAGAAGCGCCGCGGCCTCTTCAGCTGGTTCCGGAAGCAGCGCTAGCGCACCGCAGCGCAGCACCAGCGGCCGTTACGGCGGGCTGGTTCGCGCCCGGTTCATGGGTTGCACAGCTGCGCGCGCGCCCCTGATAGGCTTATTCCTGAGTCAAACGCTCGGTTAGTTTCGAGCGCAGCTTCGGGTATAATCAAAGTCGGAATGAGTCCTAATAACGGTGCGGGCCCTGGGTCCGGCCGGCACGGACTGGCGACCTGCAGACCCAGGGGCAGCTGGCTGCCCAGGAGAGGTGTATAGATGAGTGACAAAACGCTCGAGATCCGGAACCTTCACGCCCGCATCGTAGACGGCGAGCCGATCCTCAAGGGGGTCGACCTCGTGGTACCGCGCGGCGAAGTGCACGCGCTCATGGGCCCCAACGGCTCCGGCAAGTCCACGCTGGCCAAGATCATCGCCGGCGACCCCCAGTACGAAGTCACCGACGGCGACATCGTGCTCGAAGGCCAATCCATCCTCGAGATGGAGCCCGACGAGCGCGCCCGCGAGGGTCTCTACCTGGCCTTCCAGTACCCCGTCGAGGTGCCCGGCGTGAGCATCGCCAACTTCCTGCGCCTAGCGCTCAACGCGCGCCGCGAGGAAGGCGACGAGATCGGCGTCATGGAGTTCTACCAGAAGCTGCAGGCGGCAGTTAAGAACCTCAACTGGGACGACAGCATCATCGAACGTAACCTGCACGAGGGCTTCTCGGGCGGCGAGAAGAAGCGCTCCGAGATCCTCCAGCTGCTGGTTCTGGAGCCCCGTTACGCCATCCTCGACGAGACCGACTCCGGCCTCGACGTCGACGCCCTGAAGGTCGTGTCGCAAGGCGTGAACGCTGCCCGCGGCCCGGACTTCGGCGCGCTCGTCATCACGCACTACCAGCGCCTCCTCAACTACATCGTGCCCGACAAGGTGCACGTGATGGTCGACGGCCGCGTGGTGCGCACCGGACCCAAGGAGCTCGCCATGGAACTCGACGCCAAGGGTTACGAGTGGATCCGCGAAGCGGTCGGAGCTTGACCCGCACACGCCTAAGTAACACCCCCCGGCCCGCGGGCCGGTCAGCGGACGGAGGGACACATGTCCGACGTTAACGAGATGCATCCAGACGCAGCCAAGCTGGAGGGCATGCGCCACACGGACCAGTACAACTTCAAGCTGGCCGAAGACTACTTCTTCAAGTCAGAGCGCGGCCTCACCAAGCGCGTCGTTGAACAGATCAGCTACTACAAAGGCGAACCGCAGTGGATGCTCGACTTCCGGCTGCGCGCCTTCGATATCGCCGAGAAGAAGGGCCGCCCGAAGTGGGGCCCGAACCTCGACGACCTGAACTTCGACGAGATCTTCTTCTACGTGCGCCCCACCGAGCAGCAGCAGACCGCCGGTAGCTGGGACGAGATCCCCGAAGAGGTGCGCCGCACCTACGAACGCCTCGGCGTGCCGCAGGCCGAGCAGCGCGCCCTGGCCGGCGTGGGGGCCCAGTACGAATCCGAGATGGTGTACCACAACCTCAAGGAGGAGTGGGAGAAGCTCGGCGTCCTGTTCCTGGACACCGACACGGGCCTCAAGGAGTACCCCGAGATCTTCCGCGAGTACTTCGCCACCGTGGTGCCGCCCGAGGACAACTACTTCGCGGCCGTGAACAGCGCCGTGTGGTCCGGTGGGTCGTTCGTGTACGTACCGGAAGGCGTGCACGTGGACGTGCCGCTGCAGGCCTACTTCCTGCTGAACGCCCAGAACATCGGGCAGTTCGAGCGCACCCTCATCATCGGCGCGCCCGGCTCCAAGTTCCACTACATCGAGGGCTGCACCGCGCCCGCCTACACCTCCAACTCCTTCCACTCCGGCGTCATCGAAATCGTGTGCCAGGAAGGCTCCGACGTTCGTTACTCCACTATCCAGAACTGGTCGCACAACGTGTACAACCTCGTCACGCAGCGCGCCATCGTGGAGAAGGACGCCAGCATGGGCTGGCTCGACGGCAACTTGGGCTCCAAGGTCACCATGAAGTACCCGAGCACCTACCTCGTGGGCGAGCGCGCGCACGGCGAGATCCTCTCCATCGCCTTCGCCACCGACGGTCAGCACCAGGACGCCGGCGCCAAGGTCATCCACGCAGCCCCGCACACCACCTCCAGCGTGGTGTCCAAGTCCATCTCCAAGACGGGCGGGCGCTCCAGCTACCGCGGCCTCGTGCAGATCCACGAGGGCGCCACCGGCGCGCGTTCCAACGTGGAGTGCGACGCCCTGCTGCTCGACGAGACCGCCCGCACCGACACGTTCCCGTACATCGAGATCAACGAGAAGACCGCTCACGTGGGCCACGAAGCCACCGTCAGCAAGCTCGACGACGAGCAGATCTTCTACCTCATGACCCGCGGTCTGGGCGAAGAAGAAGCCATGGCGCTCATCGTGCGCGGCTTCCTCGACCCTGTGGCCAAGGAGCTGCCGCTCGAGTACGCGGTGGAACTGAACCGCCTCATCGAGCTCGAGATGGAGGGCAGCGTCGGATGAGCGCCACCCTAACGGACAACCCCAACGTCACCGCCGCCGCGGCGGCCGCCATCAGCGAGCGTTACGCCGAGCCGGACTGGCTCAGGTCCGAACGCGAGGCGGCCTTCCGCGCCTACGAGAGCACGCCGTTCCCCACTGAACGCACCGAGGAGTGGCGCTACACGCAGCTGAAGCGCTTCGATTTCTCCGGCCTGGAGCTCGCCAAGGAGCCCAAGGACGAGAGCATCTCCGAGCGCATCAGCATGCGCATCGACGACTCCGACGCCGAGGGCGTCATGGTGCATAAGGGCAACAAGGTCGTTCACCGCCAGGCCAACATCAAGGAAGCCGGCGTGGTGTTCACCGACCTGCGCACGGCCATCCAGGAGCACGAGGAGCTCGTCCGCGAGCACCTGTACACGGTGGTCAACGCCACCCAGACCAAGTACACCGCCCTCAACTCCGCGCTGTGGGAGAACGGCACCTTCGTGTACGTGCCCGCCAACGTGGAAGTAGAGCTGCCGCTCGGCGCCTTCACCACCGCCGACGCCGGCGGGGTGGGCCTGGGCCGCACCCTCATCGTGGTCGACGTGAACGCGCGCCTCACCTTCCTCGACGAGTTCACCTCCGACCCGTTCGAGGGGCACCTGTTCTTCGACGCCGCCACCGAGATCGTCCTCAAGGACGGCGCCAAGCTGCGCTACGTCAGCCTCCAGAACTGGAGCCGCAACGTGGCGCACATCAACAAGCTGCGCGCCCACTTAGGCCGCGATTCGCGCCTGGAGTCCGTAACGGTGAGCTTGGGCGGCGACGCCGCCCGCGTGGAGGTAGAGAGCCAGCTCGAGGGCCCCGGCTCCGAGAGCGAGATGCTCGGCCTTTACTTCGCGGATGAGGGGCAACACTTCAACCAGTTCACGCTGCAGCACCACTCCACTGAGCGCGGTTTCTCGGACGTGCTCTTCAAGGGCGCCGTGCGCGACGCCAGCAGTTCCACCTACTCCGGCATGATCGTGGTGGACCCGGGCGCTCAGAAGACCGACGCGTACCAGACGAACCGCAACCTACTGCTGGACGAGGAGTCCGAAGTGGTCTCCATCCCGCAGCTCGAGATCGCTGCCAACGACGTGAAGTGCTCGCACGGCAGCACTACCGGCCCCGTGCCCGA
>JBBAFX010000209.1:0-4061 GCA_041655195.1 Trueperaceae bacterium | reverse complement strand
AACTCCGGGTCGGCGCCGCTCTTGGCCTTTACGTCCGCCGCCAACAGGCCACCCAGCACGGGCAGCAGGTCGTCCTCGCTCAGGTTCCTCGCCAGCGCCAGCGCGCGCTGCGCCACGAACGGCTTGGTCTTGAGAACCTGCGCGGCCTGGGCGCCTGAGGGTGCGCGGCCGCCAGCCGACTGCACTAACGCCACGGCCTTGGCCACGATCATGAACTGCCATACGAGCGCGCCGAAGATCTTCTGAACGGCCTCGCCCTCCTCGATCAGTTGCCGGGCCACGCCCACGGCCTGACCGGCTTGCCCCGCGCCGACCGCCTCGATGATGTCGAACGAGTCGCGCGTTACGGGGCGGTTAACGATATGGCGCACGCGCTCCACGTCGTAACGCTCACCCAGCACCGCCAGCTTCTGCACTTCGGAGGCTATAGCGGCGGGATCCTCGCCGAAGACGTCGGCAAGGTACTGCGGTACGCCCGGCTCGAACTCCACCCCGGCGCGCTTCAGTTCGCTGGTCACCCACTGCGGTAAGCGCTCGAAGCGCGGCACCGGCAGGTGCTTGTGCGGCCCGAGCTCCTGTAACGCCTTCTGCCGCGCCGGCGTGGCTTCCGGGTCGATGATGACCACGAGCGCGGCGTCCTTGAGTGGTGCTAGCGCCTTGATGGTGTCGTTGCGGGGCTTGATGCCCGCCTGCCCGGTGAACGCCTCCCCGAAGTCGAGGAGCACGGCCGCCTGCCCGAAGAGCCCGCCCTGCGAGGCGGCGTGCACCACGTCGTCCACGCTCATGCCCTCGCCGAGCTGACTGGCGCTGGCGGGCAGCACGCCCTGTTCCAGCAGCGCCTCGCGGGCTGCTCGGCGGGCTAGGAACGGGTCGCCAGAGAACGAGAGGATCATGAGCGTGGGTGGCGCCGGGCTGGGCACCCGGCAGGTGCGGCTGGTTGCATGCGTCAGTTGCCTTCGGCTACCGCCAGGATGGCCGCGCGCATCTCGGCCGCGTCGGCGTAACGCTCTTCCGGGTCGCGGGCCAGCGCCCGCATGACGACGCGTTGGTACGGCTCGGCGGCGCCAGCGAGCGGCTCCAGCGGCACGCGGTCGTCGCCAGCCAGGAAGCGGACGACTTGGTTACCGTAGGGCGGCGCGCCAGTGAACATGTGGTACAGCACAGCGCCGGCCGCGTAGAGGTCGGAACGGTGGTCGGTGCGCACGCCCTGGAACTGTTCAGGCGCCATGTAGCTGGGGGTGCCGAGGAGCATGTCCTGCGCCGTTATGGCGGTGAGGCCGAGGTCCTTAGCGAAGCCGAAGTCGGTGAGCAGCGCGCTCTCGCCTTTGACCAGCACATTGCCAGGCTTGACGTCCAGGTGTATGACGCCTTGCCCGTGAGCGTACGCGAGGGCTGACAGGATGTCGACGATTACGCGCACGGAGCGCCGCGGGCGCAAGGGCCCCCGCTCGAGCGCCTCCTCTAGGGAGACGCCGGCGCAGTAGGCGTACACGAGTGACCCGCCGTCCTGAACGTCCAGCAGGGGCACGATGTTGTCGTGACGGAGTCTGCCTACAACGGCCGCTTCGCGTTCGAGCCGCTGGCTGAAAGTGGGGTTGAAGCCACGCAGGCGCTTGACCACCACGAGGCGATCTTGCCACCGCGCCAGCTCTACCCTCACCGGACCGTGGTCGGAGAGGACGCGAACGGTCATCAGCATTGTGAATAACTTATCACGGATCGGTCATGGCCTTCTCACGTGATCAGCGGGGCTTACGACACCAACGGGCGGCAGGTGGGGCCGCGCCAGGTCGTATCGAACGGCCCCGTCACTCTGGGTGGTGAGGACGGTGATGCCCGCCGCTTCCAGCCGCTCAACTACGTCCGGGGCGGGGTGGCCGTACTGGTTGCGACCCACCGAGATGACCGCCCAGGTCGGCGCGGCGGCGCTGAGCAGCCCCTCGCCGGTACTGCTGCGTGAACCGTGGTGCGGCACCATCAGCACGTCTACGGGCGGCACCGCTAGGTACGGCTCCGTTGGCAGCCCGAGGTCGCCCAGGAAGAGCGCCCGCGCCGCGCCGCGGTGACGCAAAACTAAACCCACCGAGCGTTCGTTGGCGGTACCGGCGGCGGCCGCCGCCGGGTTGAGTACCTCCAAAGTTGCATGGCCGCCCGGCAGGTGCACGCGCTCGCCGCGGCGCGCTTCGTGGACCGGCGTGCCGCGCTGCGCGGCCAGTTCGCGTAGGCGAGCGTCGAGCGGGGCTGCAGGGTCCGGCGGCCCCGTGAGGAGGAGGCCGACGCGCATGCGCTCCAGCACGGGTAACAGGCCCTCCACGTGGTCCGTGTCGGGGTGGGTGGCGACCATCAATGCCAGCCGCGTCACGCCCAGCGCCCGCAGCGCGGGCAGCACCACGCGCTGGCCCACGTCGTAGTCGGAGAAGGGCGAACCGCCGCCGTCTATCAGTACCCCGTCGCCGCCGCCCAGGCGGATAAGCACCGCGTCGCCTTGGCCCACGTCGAGGAACCAGACGTCGGGCGGCGTGTGGGGCGCCGGCGCAGCCCACGCCACCCCGCCCGCCACCAGCGCCACGCACAGGGTCTGCTTGAGTCTGCCGGGTCGCCACGCCCACGCGCAGGCAGCCAGCACGAACGCCGCCCAGCAGGCGTGACCGAGCCAGCTGACCTGGCCCCAAGCGATGAGCGGCAGCCGCGCGCCCAGCGCGGCTAGTGCTATGAGCGCCTCGACCAGCGGCGCCGTGAGGAGGTTGACGGCCCGCGCTAGCGGCTCCGCCACCAGGCCCAGCATGCCCGCCATGAAACCGAGCGGCACGAGCAGGCCCGCCAGGGGCACGGCCACCACGTTCACCAGGGGCGAGAGCACCGGGAGCACCCCGAACGTGCCCAGCACCAGTGGGAGGGCGGGCAGCTGGGCAGCGGTGCTAACGGCCAGCCCGCTCAGAACGGTGTGACGCGCCAGCTGCCGACCGCGCCGCCACGCCGCCGCAGTCAGCACCGCCAGCTCCGGTTCGGCGGTCAGCGCGCTAGCGCCGCCGGGCGCGCCCGCGGGGGCAGCCGGCCCGACACCCAGCCGGTCGAGCCATGGGGGTAAGAAGAGCAGCATGCCGGCCACGGCCAGGTACGAAAGCTGGAACGAGAGGTCGAACAGCATCTGCGGGGCGTGCAGCAGCCCGACCAGGGCCGCCAGCGCGAGCGCCGTCCACGGCTGCACGCGGCCCGCCCCGAACGCGCGCGAGGCTAGCGCCGCCAGGGCCATGGTGGCGGAGCGCACGACGCTGGGGCTGGTGCCCACCAGCCCCACGAAGGCCACGGTGGTCAGCGCCAGGAGCGGCGTGCGCCAGCGCGGCACACCGGCGAGCAGCCGTTCGATAGCCAGGAGCAGCACCCCCACATGCAGGCCGGACAGCGCCAGCAGGTGCGCCATGCCGGCCGCCCCGAACAGGTCGCGTACCTCGGCCAGGTCGTCGCGCAGACCCAGGGTCATGGCCGACATGAGGGCGCCGCCCGCCGGGCTCAGGCCAGCGGTCACGCCCCGCTGCACGCGCTGGCGTGCCGGCAGCCGCGGCTGAACCTGGAACCCTTGCACGAAGAGCTGCCCAGCCACGCCGCGCCTGCGTAGGTGCGCGCGGTGATCGAACCCGCCCGGGTTGCGCTTGGCCGCCGCCAGCTCGGCCACACCCTCCACGCGCATGCGGCCCGTAGGCGCAGCGCCGTCCGGCCAGCCGCCACGCGGCGCCATTAGCACCAGCCGCGCCCGCACCGGGCTGGAGGTGGTGAGGACGCTGCCGTCGCTGACACCTACCCACGTGAGCTGCTGGCCGTGCAGCCCGGCCACCGGGTCGGGCGCCAGTTCGTACTGCGCCAAGCGCGCGAGCCCCGCGCCTACCCCCAGCAGCAGCGGTGTGAGGAAACCGAGCAGGAGGGCGGGCCGGCTGGGTTCGAAGGAAGAGGCCCACGCCGCCCGGGTCGACAGTTGACGGGCTAGGCCCACCAGCAGCGAAACCACACCAAGGAGCGCGGCCACGGTCGGCGGCAGCACGGCCGCCACCGCCACGCCCAGGACC
>JBBAFX010000208.1:0-4063 GCA_041655195.1 Trueperaceae bacterium | reverse complement strand
GCGGTGGGCTCTATGCCGCGCTCGCCGTCGCTCTCGTACCAGAGGCGCATCTCGCTGGCGAACGCCGTGGCCGGGGTGCTGCGCACGTCCATCTTCGGGTTACCCGTGAACGGGAAGCCGGTGGTGTCTTCGTTCCAGATCTCGGTCATGAGCTCGTTGCTGTCGCGCATGGTGAAGTGCGCGTTGCGTTCGCGGATCTCGACGACCGTGTTCACGCCTACGGCGCCCCAGTCGGCGGCTACGAGCTGACCCACGTCGGGCCACGGGCCGAAGGCGGGCACGATAGAGATCTCGATGGTGAGCGGAGCGCCGCTGGGCAGGGTGCGGCGGCCGTCGGCGCCGCGCTGGAGGCCGAGCGAGTCGAGGATCTCGTTAGCGGTGGCGGGGTCGTACTCGGTGTCGCGGAACGCGATGTCGTCGCCGGGGTAGTAGGGGTGCCAGGGGGCAGGCACGTTCTGGCGGATCTCGCCCAGGCCGAGGAAGGCCGATTCGCGGATCTCGTCGCGGTTGATGGCCAGCGACATGGCGCGGCGGAAGTCGCGGTTAGCGAGCAGGGCGCCGATCTCGGGGTTGGCGTTGTAGGTCTGGTTGAACCACACGGCGGCGTCGGTGCCACCGAAGGTGGGCCAGGTGATTACGCGGTAACCGCCACGCTCGGCGTTCTCTACCAGCACGGGGTAGTTGGGCATGTTGATGTGCCGCTCTTGCAGGTCGAGCTCGCCCGCTACCGCCGCGAAGTTGAGGGTCTCGGCGTCAGAGAAGTAACGGAAGCGGATCTCGTCAATGTAGGGCAGCTGGTTACCGGCGGTGTCGACCGCGAAGTAGTAAGGATTGCGCCTCAGCACGAACTCTTGGTCGGAGACGGTGCTGTTGTAGGGCACCCAGGCGGCCATGCTGGGGCGTTCGGGGTTGTCCGTGATGATGGCCTTGATGTCGAACAGCTGCGTCCAGGTCTGGAAGCCGGCCGCGGCGGTCATGCGCGCCAGTTCGTCGGCGTCCACGTAATCCGGGTGGAACTGGCTGAGGTAGTGCTTGGGCAGGTGAGTGGCGAAGGTGCGGTCACCGCCGTCGCGGAAGGTGAGCTCGAGCAGGAAGAGCGTGTTGGGGTCGTCGTACGTGAAGCGCACCTGGTAGTCGTTGAGGGTCTCGACCAGCACGGCGCTGCCGTCGGTGTTCTGCATCCAGGCCGGCAGCGACGGGGTGAGGTCCGCGTTCATGAGGACCGCGTCGTACCAGAACTGGATGTCGGCGGCGGTGAACGGCGCACCGTCGGACCAGCGTGCACCTTCGCGGAGGTTGAGGGTCCACGAGCGGTAATCGTCGGAGGATTCCCAGCCGGCGATGATGTGCGGGATGACCTCACTGCCGGTGACGTCGAAGCGCACCAGCGCGTCGTACACCACGCGGGTGTAGTTGTTGTGATCAGACGGCCCGAGAAAAGCACGGCGCAGCACGCCGCCGTACTGGCCGATCTCGTCGAACGGTTCCTCTACCAGCGGGTTGGACGGCAGCCGCTCGTCAACGGGCGGCAGCGTGCCGGCGGCTACCTGCTCGGCCAGCATGGGCGCCTCGTTGTAAGGCTGCGCGAACGCCATGCCGAGCAGGAACACCGCGGCCAGCGCCGTAACAACCGCGCGCTTGAACGTGGAGTTGGAAGAGTTCTTGTTACCCATCAGAACGTGCTCCTTTCGCGCGTGCCTGACGTTTGGCCCTGACCAGGCTGTGCGCTGTGGTGCCTAGGGTCGTGCGCGGGGTTGGCGCGCCGGACTTACCTCCTTCAAGCGTCCGGTCCTGCGCTACAGCTGCGCCTGGGTCGGGCCGGCCCCGATTTTTTCGGGAGCGTGTGGTCATACCACCCGCTGCCGCCGATACGAGGCGGCGCAAGCTGTTCCTAGGCGTTGAGTTAGCGCTAACGCAACGACTCCGTGCGGTGTACTGCAGCGATGATAGGAACGATGGTCCTTGAGTGTCAAGCCCCTATAGCCTAGGGGTGGGAAAACAGCGTGAGGGACGCACTTATCCACCTTCACTCCCGCGCAGTGCCAGTTGACAGCGCTCCGCGCCATCCGCCACAGTAGTGTCACTGTGGTCATACCAGAGCCAACCGCACTTCGAACCCTCCAGAAAACCGCCGACAGCCACAGCAACCTGGCTGAGGCCGTGGCGGACCGCCTGGCTGAACGCATCCTCAACGGCGAGCTAGCGTCTGGCACGCGCCTGCCGGCCGAGCGGCAACTGTGCGTGGACTTCGGCGTCAGCCGCATAGTGGTCCGCGAAGCGCTCAAGGCGCTGGCCGAACGCGGTCTGCTCGAGATAAGGCCGGGGGTCGGCAGCTTCGTCACGGCCCTCGACGCCGCGGTCGCCTCGCGCCACCTCTCGCAGTACATCCAGCACCGGCGCATAGAGCCGGAGCACCTGTTCGAGATAAGGCGCCTGCTGGAGCCCGCCATGGCCGCGCAGGCCGCCCGTAACGCCACGCCCGAGATAGTTCAGGCCATGCAGGTGAACCTCAAGCTCACCCAGTCGGCCGTTGAGCGGCTGGAGGACTCCGACGTTCAGATCGAAGCCTTCGCTTGGGCCGATCTAGATTTCCACCAGCTAGTGGCCACCGCCACCGGCAACCCGTTGTACGAAACGGTGCTGAGCCCGCTGCTCGACAACCTGCTGGACGTGCGGCGCCGCGGCGTGCGGGTGGTTGGCAGCGCGCGGCAGGCGCTGAACGATCACCGCCGGATATTCGAGCGCATAGCCGCAGGCGACAGCGCCGGCGCGCGCCGCGCCATGCAGGACCACATAGACGCCGTGCAGTCGTGGGCGGAGGCTTCGCTTGAAGGCGCAACCGAAGCGTCCGACGCTCCGCCGCAGACTTCTAGCTAACTGACGCACACAAGCCACCAGGCACGAGCTACCAGTCACCAGTCACCAGTCACCAGTCACCAACTACCAACTACCAACTACCAGCTAAGGAAGGGAACCAGATGACCGATACCACCGACCTCGCCTCCCCCGCCACTGCCGCTCGTCGTGAGCGCATGATCGCGGCCGTTAGGCGCTACTTCGCGGCCTGCAACGCGGCCGACCCGAACATCTTCGCGGAGGTACTAACGGAAGGCTGCGTGCATTACTTCCCGCCCCGCACGGGCGGACCCTACCTGGGGCGCGACGCCATTGTGGAGCTGTGGCGCAACTGCGTGCGCGACCTGGGCTCGGTGTGGAGCATAGACAGGCTGGTGTGCGACGGCCAGCAACTGGTGGTGGAGTGGACCCACTTCAAGCCCATCCCTGGCGAGTACATCCGCGGCTCTGAATGGTACGAGTTCGATGACGAGCAGCGCATAACCGCCATCTGGGCACACTACGCGTCGCCGCGCGACACCGCTCTTAAGCACAACGAGCTCGAGGGCTACCCGTACGTACAAGGCGGCTACCCCACGGAAGCGCCGACCCTGAGCGCAGCCGAGGTGGCTTCGCGCAAGCAATATGCGGCGGCCGGTTCGTGAGTTCGGCGCCCAGCCTGGAACAGATGACAGGCGTGGACCTGTCCCCACTGAGCGAGGCCACCCGGGACGCGCTCATGCAGGTGAGCACCGCCACTCTCGCAACGCTGCTCTATAAGCGCGGTTTCCGCTCGCGCGTGGTGCGCGGCGTGCAGGCCCTGCAGCAGGACGGCGCCAACATGGTGGGGGTAGCGCGCACGCTGCGGTACGTGGCCGCCCGGGAGGACATGGACAACCTGCCAAACTGGCAGCGCGACGACAACCCGCAGCGCCGCATAGCCGACGTGGTGAACGCGGGCGAGGTGGTGGTCATCGAGGCGCGTGAGGAGCTGGGTTGCGGCACCATGGGCGGCATGCTGGTGGCGCGCATGCAGGTGAGGGGCGCGGCGGGGATCGTGAGCGACGGGCCGTTCCGCGACCACCCGTTCATAGCGTCGCTCAGCATGCCGAGTTACGCCCCGGGCGCGAACGCCAACACCAACCTGATAGCGCACCACCCTGAGGACCTCGACACCGTCATCACGTGCGGCGGCGTGCAGGTAAGGCCGGGCGACGTGGTGGTGGGC
>JBBAFX010000207.1:0-4078 GCA_041655195.1 Trueperaceae bacterium | reverse complement strand
AGTCTCACGAACGACAACGCCGCCGGTGAGTACTACATCACCGATCTGCCGCGCCTCTACCTGGAGGCCGGTGAGAGCGTGAACACCGTGCTTGTTGACGACGAGACGGAGCTGCTGGGTGTGAACGACAAGGCGCAGCTGGCGCAGGCCGAGCACGTGCTGAGGGAGCGCGTGCGGCGGCACTGGCTGCAGGCGGGCGTGACCATGCTGCACCCACCCACCACGTTCATAGACGACACGGTGCAGCTGGGCACCGACGTCGTACTGGAGCAGGGGGTGTGCCTGCGCGGCAGCACAACCGTGGGCGACGGGGCGCGGATCGGCGCCAACAGCGTGCTGACGGACCACGCCGTTGCGGTTGGCGAGCAAGTGACGCCCCTAAGCAAGCTGGGTTGATACACTCGGCAGCGCATGTCGCTGCTACGGAAACCACCCGCATTACTGGCACTGGAGGACGGCACCGTTTACTACGGTTACGCCTTCGGCGCCAGCGGCCAGAACGTCGGCGAGGTCGTGTTCAACACGTCCATGACCGGCTACCAGGAGATCCTCACCGACCCCAGTTATCACGGCCAGATCGTCATGATGACGTACCCGCACATAGGCAATTACGGCGTGAGCGTGTACGACATGGAGTCGAACAAGCCGTACGCGCGCGGCCTGATAGTGCGTGAGTTCAGCCGCGTGGCTTCGAACCACCGCGCTAACCAGGACTTGCAGGCGTTCATGGAACAGCACGGCATCGTCGGCATAGAGGGCATCGACACCCGCGCCCTGACGCGCAGGTTGCGCACCGGCGGTGTGGTGAAAGGCATCATCTATCACGGGCAGAAGGACGACGAACTGGAACTCGAGTTGGTGCGTCAAGCGCGTGAGCACGAGGACATCGACGGTCGCGACATGACGCCCGAGGTCACCACCCCGTTGCCTTACGCGAGACCCACCTTCCAGGACCACCCGCGCGTGGTGCTGGTCGATTTCGGCATCAAGCACTCCATCATGTACAAGCTGGAGCAGGCGGGCGCAGAGGTCATCGTGGTACCGGCGCGCACCACGCCCGCGCAGATCATGGCACTGAACCCGTACGGTCTGGTGCTATCGAACGGCCCCGGCGACCCGGCTG
Source organism: Trueperaceae bacterium (assembly GCA_041655195.1). Lineage (GTDB taxonomy): Bacteria > Deinococcota > Deinococci > Deinococcales > Trueperaceae > JAAYYF01. Next base: position 2,955 of record JBBAFX010000207.1, on the reverse strand, counting down.
GCCCCCGTTACGCTCACGACACCGTGTGGCAGATGCTCGGCTTGCTGCCCACGTTCGGAATCTGCTTAGGGCACCAGTTGCTGGGCCTGGCGGTGGGCGGTAAGACCTACAAGCTCAGGTTCGGGCATCACGGCGCCACCACCCCCGTCAAGAACCTCATCACAGGCGGCGTGGAGATAACTGCGCAGAACCACAACTACGTGGTCGACCTTGACTCGATACCCGGCGGCCAGTTCATGGCCACTCACGTGAACTTGAACGACGGCACGCTGGAGGGCATGGCGCACACGCGGTACCCGGTGTTCAGCGTGCAGTACCACCCCGAAGCCAGCCCGGGTCCGCACGATTCTTCTTACATGTTCGACCGCTTCATCCAGGAAGTGAACGCCTTCGAGGGCGCCACTGCGCTGCCCGCGGCGCGCGTAGGCGCCTGACCGGGTAGGGCAGACGGCGATGGGCCCGACCGCGACCGGGCCCCGACTACGAGCGCGCAAACTGCGACCGGGCCCCGACCGGGGGCCCGCTGAGACCTCAACCGTACAGTTCGTCCGTGTCCATCCAGATGGTGGTGGGGCCGTCGTTCACGAGCTCCACCTCCATCATGGCGCCGAACCTGCCCGTCTCCACCGGAACCCCCAGGTCCGCCAGCGCTTGGCAGAACTTCTCGTACAGCGGTTCGGCCACCTCGGGCCGCGCGGCGTAACTGAAGCCGGGCCTGTTGCCGTCCTTAACGCTGCCGTACAGCGTGAACTGGCTGACCACCAGGCAGGCGCCGTTCACCTTGGTTATGTCCAGGTTCATCTTGCCCGCCTCGTCCTCGAAGACGCGCAGCTTAGCCACCTTGGCCGCCAGCTTCTCGGCCAGCTCCGGGGTGTCGGAAGGCTGCACGCCCAGGAGGATCATGTAACCCTGGCCCACCGCGCCGATCACCTCGCCCGCCACGCGCACCTCGGCGCGGCTGACGCGCTGGACGAGGGCCCTCACTCGAGCCCCGGCCCGGCGGACGGGAGGGCCACGGCGGCGCCGTCCGCTGCTTCCAGCTCGGCTAGCCGTTCCTCGGCCTCCACCAGCGCGGCGCGGACACCGCGGAGCGCGTGCCAGAGCTCCTCACGCTCGGACTCGCCCAAGTTACCGAGCGTCTTCTCCTGCAGCATCTCCAGCAGACCCAGGCTGCGTTTAGCGGCTTTGACGCCTTCCAGGCCCTGCCGCCGCGCTTGCCGTAGCGGGTTGGTGTCGTCGCCTAGGGCCGTCTCGGCAGAGGCCCTGAGGGCGTGGACGAGGCCGATGAAGCGCACGGAGGCGTCGTAGGCGGCCTGCTCGTCACGCGGCGTGTTCTGCGGTTCGTGGCTCATCAGAACAGTTCACCCTGTTCCGAGGTGTCAATGTGCATCGTGTGATCCTTAGGCGGCAGCGCGTCAAGGGCGCGCTTCAGTTCCTTCATGTCGTTCCACATCAGCCACTTGGGAGCGCCGCGCTCGCGGCTAGGGTTGCGTAGCAGGTAGGCGGGGTGGAAGAGCGGGAAGACCTGAATGCCGTGCCACTCGTGAAAACGGCCGTGCGTTTGGGTTATGCCCGCGCGCGTGTCGAGGAACCACTGCGTCGGCACGTTCCCGAGCGGCGCTATTATCTGCGGCTTGATGAGCTGGATCTGCTCCAGCAGCACGGGCTCGCTGGCTTTTATCTCCTCGGGCTTGGGGTTGCGGTTGCCGGGCGGGCGGTGCTTGACGATGTTGGTTATGTACACGCTGTGGCGGTCTAGGTCGACCGATTCGAGGATCCGGTCGAGGAGTTGACCGGCTCTACCCACGAACGGTTCGCCGCTCAGGTCCTCGTCCTCGCCGGGCGCTTCGCCTACGAACATGAGGTTAGCGTCGGGGTCGCCGACGCCGAACACGAGGTTGTCGGAAAGTTCAGCGAGCGCCGGCGGCTTAACCGCCGCGCGGCGCTCGAGGTCTAGCAAGCTCACGGCTAAGAGTCATACCACGCCCCGGCGGGCGCCGGTTCAGGCGGTGGTCTCGCTCGGCTGGCTGCCGCTCGAGGGTCGGCGGCTCCTAACCTCCCGGCGGATCTTGGGCTCCAGACCGATCATGAGGAAGAAGTTCTCGAGGGCGTTCTCGCGGCCCTTTATCTCGGTGTGCGCGTCGTCATCGGAGCCGGTCACGAAGGGGAGTTCCTCGTACGCCTTGAGGGCTTCGATGGCCACCTCGTCGGGCGCTTTCGTTTCGGCCACTTCGGTCAGGTACGCGTACACGCTGCGGCGCGCTTCGGCGTGGCGCTTGAACGCTTCGGGGTTGTCGGTCTCTTCGGCGCGCAGTAGGTCCTGACGGGCGATCCGGCGGTAGTGCTTGAGTCCGCGCTTTATCTCCTCCGAGCTGAGAACGACCTTCACGTCCATGTCGGCTCCTTCCGGGGCTGGTGGCGGTCGCTACGCTGGCGCCGTCCGTGGCCCTCGTCTACGTGAGATGGGTTGCCACAGGTGACCCCACACAGGTCGGGACCGGTTGGGCCGGCCGACCTGCACGGGGCGCCTGACGTCACGCTTCTATGCTCCTGCGCGGTATGGGTAGTTGAAGGGTGGTGTCGTCTTCTAGTAACTCGGCCGTGTAGCGGGTTAGGGAGTCGAGCTCCTGATCGTCCGAGCGGTAACCGCAGCCATGGCATTCGAGTTCCTCGAAGCCTTCCTTGTACCGGTACGTGACGGTGTCCCGGCTGCCACATTCGGGGCACTCCGTACCTTCGCGGAAACCCTCGGCATCGACCTCGAACGTCACTCCAGTTACTCCTGACTGGCGCCACTGGCGTCTATGCCGTTCAGCATAAACCAGTTCTGTGGGGGTTGGGTGTGTGCCGGCTAGCTAGGTCGGCACGGTGCCGGCCGCGGCGGCCAGCAGTTCGCGGGCGTGCTGCAGGGAGGCGTCGGTGACGGTGCCCGACAGCATGCGGGCGAGCTCCTCG
>JBBAFX010000206.1:0-4097 GCA_041655195.1 Trueperaceae bacterium | reverse complement strand
TCCGCCGCCTGCTGCGGCTCCAGTGCAGCCACCATGGCAGCGAGGGTCGGCAGCGCGGCGCCGTCGCCGGCGAGCACCAGTCTGCGGGCTCCGGCTGGCAGTGCGGCCCGCTCGCCGTTAGGCCCGAACATACTGAGTGACTGACCAGGCGCAGCCTGGCGGACCCAGCCGTTAGCGCTACCGCCGTTGCCATGTAGCAGGAAATCCACGCTCAGTTCGCCGCTGCGCGAGTCGAAGCCAGCCAGCGTGAAGGGCCGGGCAGCCCCGGCGACGAACACGAGCTTCACGGTGGCGGCCGGTGCGAGCTCCGCTCCCAGCAGGTGGTACGCGAAGAAGCGCACACGCCGGTACGAGGGCGAGAGGTCCATGACCTCGAGCACCTCCAGCGGCCTGAGTTCAGGTGTAGGGGCGGGTTCTGTGAGTCGGGTTCGGACGGTCATGCGTTAGGTCCTGTGTTCCGGCTGATGGCGCGCACGAGGTGAGCCGTGTGGCGCTGTGGCTGGAACCGGCAAGGCAAAGTACCGTTACGCGGCCGGGGGTGTCAACGCGCCGCGAGCATCAATGCGCCCTGCACTGGCCGGGCCGGGGGCGTTGGTGAAGGTTCGGTGCGGTTCGCCACTCACGCCCCGTGTGTATGGAGACGTATATTGCAACGTTGCCCTGGTGCGTTACTCTCCCGGGCACCGGGAGACCGCGACCGCACCGAACGGTTCGGGGCAGGTGAGCGGCCCGGGCCGCGTTGAAGGAGCCGGATGGACCGCCGCACGTTCCTCAAGCTAGCTGTCGGCACCGCCCCCGTACTGCTGGGGCTGGGCGCCACGGCCGCGGCGTACTCGTTCGAGCAGCCACGCTACCGGCGCACCCTCAGGGGGCTCAAGCGGGGCGTGCGCGTGGCGTTCCTCACGGACCTCCACCTGGGCCCGTACATGGGTCGCCAGCAGCTGGAGGAGTGGGTCGCCGCCACCGAGGCGCTGGAACCTGACCTGGTGGTGTTCGGCGGTGACCTGGTGGACCAGATGTACGCCGGCGACCTGCGCGAAGTGGTGGAACTGCTGCCCCGCTTGCAGAGCCCGCTCGGGGTGTACGCCGTGCTCGGGAACCATGACCGCACCAAGTACCGCAAACTGGCACCGTTCGAGGACGCCCTCGAGGCGGCGGGCGTGCGTCTGCTAAGGAACGAGGGCGTGCTGGTGAGGGACGACCTCTACCTAGCTGGCCTCGACGACTGGCGCACCGGCCACCCGGACGCGGCGCGAGCCCTGGCGGGCGCGCCGGTGGGCGGCGCGGGCGCTGAGCCGGCCGCCAGGCTCTTCATCAGCCACAACCCGGACGCCATACCGCACCTGCCCGAGGGCATAGACCTGCTGCTGGCCGGCCACACGCACGGCGGCCAAGTGCGGCTGCCGCTGGTGGGGCCGCTAGTTACTTCTTCCGAGTACGGGCGGCGTTTCGCTGAGGGTTGGGTCGAAGCTCCCATGCCCGCCTTCGTGTCGCGCGGGCTCGGCGTCAGCATGCTGCCGTTCCGGTTGTTCTGCCCGCCCGAGTTAGTGCTGCTGGAGCTGCAGCCGGTCTAGTTCCGAACTTCGCGGGTATCATCGGGCCGATGACCGATCCCGAAGCGCAGGCTGCGGGCCCTCTCGTCGACGGCCGCTCTAGGTCCCAGACCGGGCCCACCACCCGGCGCGGCTACGTGCTGGTGATCCTCATGATCACGGCAGCGCTGGCGGCGGTGGAGGGCACCATAGTGGCAACCGCCATGCCCAGCATCGTGGCCAGCCTCGGCGGCTTCGAGTACTACTCGTGGGTCTTCGCTGCTTACCTGCTCTCCCAAGCTGTTTCCACGCCCATCTTCGGCCGGCTCGCCGACCTGCATGGCCGCAAGAACGTGCTCATCATCGGCATCGCGGCCTTCCTGGCCGCCTCCATAGCCTGCGGTTTCGCCACGTCCATGCCCATGCTGGTGGTGTTCAGGCTCCTGCAGGGCCTCGGCGCCGGCAGCACCATGACCATCGTCTCCACCCTGGCGGGCGACCTCTTCGGCGTCCACGAGCGCGGCCGGGTGCAGGCCTATCTGTCGAGCGTGTGGGGCGTTTCAGCGGTGCTCGGACCTCTGCTCGGCGGTGCACTGGTGGAGCACGCCCACTGGTCGTGGATCTTCTGGTTCAACGTGCCCATCGGCATCATCGCTATCGTGGGCCTGCGGCTGTTCCTGCACGAGACGCCCGTGCCGCGCAAAGCCGATCTGGATCTCGTCAGCGCCGGCCTCCTGTTCGTGGCCATAGGCGCCATGATGCTGCTCTTCACGCAAGGGCCCGCCTGGGGCTGGCTGCCGAGCCTGGGGCTCGTGGTCCTGTCCGTCGTCACCGGCTCGCGCTTCTTCGCGCGGCAGATGCGCGTTCCGGAGCCCCTCATCAGTTCCGAGACCTGGAGCGACCGGCTGTTGCTGCTCGCCAACCTCGTCACGTTCGGGGCGGGCATGCTGATGATCGGGCTAGTCACGTACTCGCCCACGTACGTGCAGGGCGTCATGGGCTACTCACCAACCGTGGCGGGCTTGACCCTCACCGCCATGTCGTTCGGGTGGACACTCGCCTCGGTTATGGCTGGCCGGCTAGTGGTGCCGCTCGGGCCGGCCATGACGGGGCGCCTGGGCGGCATCCTCAACCTGGCGCTCAACCGCGCTGTTGTCACCCTGCCGGGCGCCTCCGGTGACCCCACCGAGCGCGCCCGCGTCCTCGCTCAGATAGAGAGCCTCCTGACGCCCGGCGCCGAGGTCGTGGCCGACGACGCTCTCGTGGGCCTGTTGGCTGGCGGTTTGCACGTGGTGTATATCGGCGTCTTCGTAACGGGGATAGTGGTGCTGCTGCTGGCGTTCGCGTTGCCGCGCAGCCGGAGGCTGGCGTGAACGGTCAAGAGAACGTGCCCGTGTGGCACGAGGGCGGCTGGGCTGGGTACCGGCCACTGGTGGGCGAGGTCACCGCCGACGTTTGTGTGGTCGGCCTCGGCGGCTCCGGCTTGAGCGCCGTGCACGAGCTGCTGGAGATGGGGGCTGACGTAGTGGGGGTGGACGCCGGCAGCGTGGCCGGCGGAGCCGCCGGGCGCAACGGCGGTCTGATGCTGGCCGGCGTGGCGGCCTTCCATCACGACGCGGTGGCCGAGCTTGGCGCCGAGCGCGCCACGGCCCTCTACCGGCTGACGGAGGAGGTGCGGGAGCGCGAGCTTGCCTCTGGTGTGGCCGGTGTGCGGCGCACGGGTTCCCTGCGAATAGCTGAAGACGCTGCCGAGTTGGAGGACTGCCGCGTGCAGCTGCGGCAGATGCAGGCCGACGGCCTGGCGGCAGAGTGGTACGCCGGCCCAGAGGGCGAGGGGCTCCTGTTCCCGCAGGACGCCGTCTTCAACCCGTTGACACGCTGCCGGGAGCTGGCTACGCGTGGGGCCTCGCGCGGGGCGCGCCTGTTCGAGGGCAGCCCGGTCACCCAGCTGGAGCCCGGCGCAGTGGTGACCGCCGAGGGCCAGGTGAGGTGCGGCGCGGTGATCGTGGCCGTGGACGGCCGACTTGACCTGTTGCTGCCGGAACTAGCTGGCCGCGTGCGCACCGCGCGGCTGCAGATGCTGGCTACGGAGCCGACCGACCAGGTGGTGTTGCCGCGGCCGGTTTACCGGCGTTACGGCTACGAGTACTACCAGCGCACCGCCGATGGAAGGGTGGCGCTGGGTGGCTTCCGGGACCAGGCAGGCGAAGCCGAATGGATCATCAGCGCCGAGCCCTCGGAGCTTGTGCAGGACCGGCTGGAGCGCTTCCTCAGGCAAGAGCTCGGAGTTAGCGCGGCCATAACGCACCGTTGGGCTGCTTCGGTCGGGTACACGCAGGCGGTGCTGCCGGTAGCGGCCGAGGTGCGCCCTGGTGTGTGGGCGGTGGGGGGTTACAACGGCACCGGCAACTTGGTGGGCGCCGTGGCCGGGCGCGCGGCCGCGCGCCGCGCTGCTGGTCAGTACAGCGAAGCCTGGGAACTACTCGGCGGCAGTTGAGGCTCCGCCGGCGTGCGCGCCCAGATGGGCCACTCGTCGAGTTCCTTATCGAGCCTGCGCCAGTTCGG
>JBBAFX010000205.1:0-4117 GCA_041655195.1 Trueperaceae bacterium | reverse complement strand
GCCGTCGCCGTAAAGCGGCACGTTCTCGTTCGCTAAGGCGCGTGATAGCGCTAGCGGCAGCAGCTTCTCCGGGAACTGGAACGGCCCGTAGTTGTTCGAGGCGTGCGTGGTCATGGTGGGCAGACCATAGGTGGAGAAGTAGGCGTTAGCGAAGTGATCGGCGCCGGCCTTGCTGGCGCTGTAAGGCGAGCGCGGGTCGTAGGCAGTGGTCTCCGTGAAGATGCCGGTGGCGCCCAGGCTGCCGTACACCTCGTCCGTGCTCACGTTCACGAAGCGGAACGCGGCGCGTTCGGGCTCGGGCAGCGCCTGCCAGTAACGGCGCGCGGCTTCCAGCAGCCTGAGTGTGCCTAGCGTGTTGCTCAGCGCGAACTGCTCCGGGCCGTCGATCGAGCGGTCCACGTGCGTCTCGGCGGCCAGGTGGAAAACACCGTGCGGACGTTCTGCAGCGAACAGGCGCTCCAGGGCAGCTTGGTCGTTCACGTCGAGGTGCTCGAAACGGTGCAGCGGGCTGCTTGCCACCGACTCGAGGCGGGCCATGTCGCCCGCGTAGCTGAGGGCGTCCACGGTCACGACCCTCACGCCCAGGTCGTTAACGAGGTGGCGCACGAGCGCGGAGCCTATGAAGCCCGCGCCGCCGGTGACCACGTAGGTGCGGCTCACCGGCAGTTGTCCTTATTGCACGCGGCCGCGGCGCTCGGCGCCGGCACGCGGGTCAGAGGAAGGTAAGAAACGCATCTTTCCATCGGGGTCAGCATAACCACTGCCGGGGGCCGTGGCCGCCGGGCCTCCGGGCCCCGTGAGGCGCCCGGCGCCACCCCTGCCGGGCTCACGGCCAGGCTCACGGCCAGGCACGCGCCTGGCATCACGGGTAAGGGAAGTCGTACTCCGCGTCGGCGAGGAGTGGCAGCGCTGCGTCTTTGGCGGATACCAGCGGGGCCGCGCCACCAGCCAGGGGAGAGTCCTGCTCACCAGCGCTCCAGTCGATGCCGAGCGCCGGGTCGTCCCAGCGCACGCCGCGCTCGGAGGCATGGTTGTACGGAGCGTCGACCTTGTACAGCACGTCCGCCACGTCAGACAGCACGAGGAAACCGTGAGCGAAGCCGGGCGGTACCCAGAGCTGGTGCTGCGCCTCGTCGTCCAGCACGGCGCTCACGTGCTGCCCGAAAGTGGGGGAAGCCCTCCGCAGGTCCACCGCCACGTCCAGGATCCGGCCGCGCACCACCCCGACCAGTTTCCCTTGAGCGTAAGGCGGCAGCTGGAAATGGAGCCCGCGCAAGGTGCCGCGTTGCGAGCGTGAGTGGTTGTCCTGCACCCAGCGCTCCGGCAGGCCCGGCACGTTAGCGCGCCACCGCTCCGTGAAGAAGCCGCGGGCGTCGCGGTGCACGGTGGGCACTAGGAGCTTGACGTCTGGTACGACTTGCGGCAGGAGTTCCACGTGACTACCCTCGCACTTCCTCGGCCCAGCGCGCGCGCAGCGACCGCCACCGGTCCGTGTTCAGCGACACGTCGGCGGGTAGCTCCACCCCGGCCGCCGCTCGCGACGTGCGGCCCACGCCGGGTGCTCGCCTCGAAGCCAGCTCGTAGACGCTCTTGCGCTCCGTAGCCACGTGCAGCGTGCCGAAAGGCACCTGCCCCAGGTCGTAGCGCTGCACGACCTCCGCTACCAGCGGTGCTATGACGTCCACGTAGTCCTGGCTGGTGAACAGGTCGTCGAACGCTTGCGGGTACGGCCACTCGCGCGGCCTGAAGCTGGTGCGCAGAACGAGCGAGCCTGGCAGGGACCGCACGGCCTCCTCCGCTACGAGCTTGGTGAGCGAGTAGTAGTTGCGCACCGGGCCGGGGGTGTCGTCTTCCCGGTAGTCGCCGCCCGGCCTATCGCCGTAGAACACGTAATCGGTAGAGACGAACAGGAAGCGTGCGCCCACCTCGCGGGCGGTCGCGACCAGGTGGCGCGTGCCCGCCACGTTAGCGGCCCAGCACTCGGCGCGCCGGGTCTCGGCTTCAGCCACGTTCGTGTAAGCGGCGGCGTGCACGATAAGGCGCGGCCGCGCCGCTGCCAGGTAGGCGCGCACGTTCTCTGCAGCAGTTATGTCGAGCTCTGCGCGCCCCGGCGCCACCAAGCCCGCAACCCCGAGGCGTGGCAGTTCCGTGAGCAGCTCCCGGCCCAAACGGCCGGTGCCGCCCGTCAGCAGCAGGGGGCGGTCGGTCACGCCGAAGTTCACGCCGAGGTCCACGCTGGGGTGCGCACTAAGCTCACCCGCGAGAGTCGGGACCCTGGCCCGCGTCCCTACCTGGTGTCCGGCCAGTGTCCCCGTCCACATCCACCGCGGGCCACTCGCCTGTGCGCTTGAGGTTGCCGCTGGTGCGGTCGATGTCGAACTGGCGGCCGTTGAAGCCCATGCGCTCGGCGGGCGGGCTCGGCTCTCGCACGGCGGCGCGCAGGAACACGAGGAGCGTGGCCAGCAGGCCCGCCACCACCGCGGCGGCCAAGGTGATCGTCAGGCGGTTACGCGGCTTGGGTTCCAGCGGCGGCACGGCCTCCACCACCACCTTGGCGGCGTTGCCTATGAAGCCTTGCTGCAGGCGGATGAGGGGGGCCAGCTGCGCCACGCTGTCGTAAGCGGAGCGGGCGCGCTGCAGCACCTGCTCGAGCCGCTCCGCGCTCTGGTTCACGGCCGCCAGCTCCGAGCGCAGCTGCGTGATCTGCTGATCGGCTTCACCCATCTTCCGGGTTATGAGCTCCTGCTCGGCCACGAAGCCGGCCAGGTCGCTGGTGAGGGTCTCGAGCTGCGTGCGCGACACGAGCAGCATGAGGTCCGCGCTGCCGGCAGTGACGGTGGCGGGCAGCTGCGAGAGGGAGCGCTCCAGTTGGGCGGCCGTGCCTTCGTCGAGCACGCCCGAGGCCACAAGCGCGTTCAGTTGGCTGGCGAGCGACTGGTTGTTGGCGCCCGTGCGCGAATCGAGCACGGCTTGCAGCATGTCGCGGCGCGCGCGAGTGGTGACTATCAGGTTCTCGAGCTCGGCGGAGCGCAGCAGGGCGTCGCGCTGGATCTGCTGCTGCGCGTTGAGGAGCGAGGTCAGCACGGCGCGGTTGTCGTCCTGCGAGAACTCTGTCCAGGCGGCGCTGGCCGCCTGCATGTCGGCCTCGCGCAGCCCCAGCTCGCGGTTGGAAGCCTCCGCGTTGCTGTTCACTGTCTGCACCATGGCGCGCACCGCAGCTTCGGCAGAGGCGCTGGCCCAGCGGTTGGCTATAGCCGCTGCCTCCTCGGCTGTAGGCGCGTTGGCGGTGTGCGTAACGGTCAGCTGCCCGCGCGCTTGGGCCGCCGTGTCTATGGCTTCCAGGTCCAGCCGGCGCACGCCAGCGCGCAGCGCCTCGGTTTCGGTGGCCCGCACGCCCAGCGCCTCGGCCAGCACGCTGGGGCGGTTGGCGAGTGCCCGGTAGCTGTTCATGCCGAGGCCCGCCGGCGGCAACAGCCAGGCGGCCTCCTCGTTAGCGCTCTCGGGTACGGGCACGTTCACCTGCACGGTGGCGGTGGCCTCGAACGCCTCGGGGCGGGAGCTCAGGTAGAGGAACGCGGCCGCGCCCGCCAGCACCGCGGCGAGCACGATGGCGACGAGGCCGGACCGGAAGATGAGGTAGAGCTCGCGCAGCGAGATCTCGTCACGAGGTTCGTACAACGGGGGCCTCCACGGCGTACCAGGATACGTCAAAAAGCGCGTGGTTCACATGCAGCACGCCATGCTCCGGGGTACGAGGTGCGGGGCCACGAAGCTCGCGAGCGGATAGCCGCGCCAGCCTCAACGGTCCCTCGGTCTCAGCATGCCGTCGGCCTCGAACTGCTCCAGCCACGGCTTGAGCTTGCCTAGTTCCATGCCGAGCTCGTTAGCGGCCTGCTCAAGCGTGCTGCCGCGGCCCAGCGTCTGCAGCACGCGCTGCCCCTCAGCGCCGAAGGCTGCGCGGAACTGCATGCTCAGCTCCATCATGGTGTCTAGCGCGTCGCGGCCCCGCAGGGTAAGCGCGTAACGCTGGTCCTCCCAGCCGGGCGGCTCGTCGGGCAGCGCGATCTCGGGCGCCTTGGTAACGGCCTCCTCGGCCAGCGCGTAGCGGCGCTGCGGC
>JBBAFX010000204.1:0-4150 GCA_041655195.1 Trueperaceae bacterium | reverse complement strand
GTGGGGTCTCTAATGGAGGTCACCCGGCGGGCGCTGGAAGCCACGGGCTTGCGGCGCCTGGTCATCGCTGGCGGCGTGGCCGCCAACCGGCGACTGCGCCAGGAGGTAGCCGCGCTGGGCGCGGAGTTGGGCGTGGCGACCACGTTCCCCTCCCCTGCCCTGGCCACGGACAACGGCGCCATGATCGCGCTGGCGGGCCGACTGGCGCTGCGCGGCGCGGCGAACGCGGCCAGTGACGATGGCGCGGAACCTTCTGAGGGTCACGACCAGACTGCGGCCTTGGCTACCGACGCTTCGCCGTACCTGCCCCTCGCCTGAGCGTTCCCCAAGGGTCAGCGCACGCTGCCCCACAGGCCAGCTAAGTACATCTCCTGAGTGATTATCCCTTTCACCACGTCGCCGTCCATGGCTACCACGAGCTGTTCGTGCGCCAGCACGCGGCGCAGGTCGGTGACGGCCATGTCGGCTTCCGCCTTCACCAGTTCCTCCCACGACGTTATGCGGTCATGGTGCAGACCCGTCACGCCTATAGGTACTCCGCCCTGTTCCACGATGACGATGCGGTTGGCCATCATGGTTTGCGCCACCTGCGAAGTGTCGACCACGGGCACCTTGGCGGCGGCCTTGCCGACCGTGGGCGGGTGCAGAAGGCCGAAACTCAGGAGAGTGGGTGAGGGCAGCCTAAGCGCGCTGCGCACGTAGATGAGCGCGAACGAGTAGGCGAGCACGAAGACCACGCCCTCTACGATGCCGGCAGCGTTCAGCGACGTGAAGCCGAGGCGCCCTTCGGCGCCTAAGAGCCAGAAGACGAGCAGCGCCATGAGCAGCGCGAAGGCCACGGCGGCCAGGGCGCCCAGCAGGGCGGCTATGCGGAGTTGGGAGGGGCGTCTCACTGGTTCTTCTCCTAAGGCTTCAGCTACCGACCCGCGGCGTGCTGGGCAGTTGAGGTGTGAGGGTACCGGGCAGTTGCGCCGGCGAGTCCACGTCGGCGGCCAGCGCAGCATCATCGGTTATGAGGGCGCGCACGGGCGCCTTCACCAGGCTGCTCACGCGCTTCTCCAGTTGCCGTATGTCGGCTCGGCCGGTGAGCAGAGCGAAGAGCACGTCTAGACCGATGATGCCGGCTAAGGCGAACGGGTTCTTGCGGGCACGGAACACGCGGTCTATCTGGGGCAGTAACGAGGGCGCTAAGGCCCGCTGCATGAGGACCATGTTGCCGCCGGTGAAGCGACCGTCCTTCAGCTTGGCGTAGGTGCGTTTCTGGTGCGGGAACTGAGCCGTGGCCGCCGCCTCGCGCACCACGGGGTAAACGAGTTGGGCGGGCCCCGCGGGGCCGGTAGCGGCCCTGGCCGCCGTAACGAAGCGCGCGATCATGTCGCCAGTGACCCACGGTATGTCGGCGCCGAGCAGCAGTAGCGGGCCAGCGCCGGGCACGGCCAGAGCGGCGCCGAGGCCGAGCCCGAGGGAATCGACCATGCGATGACCGCCGGGCACCGCCAGGTCGTACAGGCCCTTCAGGCGCGCGTTGGTGGGTCCCACGTAAACGATGCGGTCGACCACGCCGCTGCCTCGCAGCGCTCTCAGCACGTAGGCGCCGAGCGGCTCATCGCCGAGCGGCAGTAACGCCTTGGCTTCGACCCCGGCTTCGGTGGCCAGGCGGTCGCCAACATCGCCGCCGGCGAGAACCACCGCCACGACGGAGTCGTCGTTCATGGCCGGATTCTACCGTGCCAGCGGAACCCGCTGACCTTAGCCACCCGGCGCGTGTTGACCTTAGCCAAGTGGCGCACGCTGACCCTAGCCAAGCCGCGCGGCCGACAGCGAAGCCGCCCGCGACCATCAAAGGTCGCGGGCGGCCCACTTGCTGGTTTCATGTTGCGCCTGGCGCCGGGCTCAGCCGTGGCCGGGCTCGGCTACCGGTTCCTCAGTAACGCGTCTGGCGGACGTTGATCTCGGTCGTGCGTCCGGAGTTGGCGGTGAAGTTGGTGATGTAGGTGGTGAAGCCGGGCGCTATGACCACGAGTTCATGCGAGCCCGAGGCCACGTCGTTGAGGGTCAGGCGGCCCGAGCCGTTAGGAAGGGTGCCGACCTGGCGGCCGTTGAGGAACACGAGGGCGCCGCCGACGTTGCCCTGCACGACCACGGTGGCGCGCTGGGCGGTCAGCTGCGTGCTTACGGTCCGGTTCTCGCCGGCGCGCACGTCGAAGGAGACCGTGGCGGCGTCGAAGCCGGGGGCCTCGAAGCGAGCCTGGTAGCGACCAGCATCGAAGCGGATGGCGCCCGTGGGGGTGGTGCCAACGAAGCGGCCGTCCACGAACACGTCGGCGCCGGAGGGCGAGCTGCTGAAGGCGATGGTGCCGGCGCGCTGCACGGGGTTGAGGTTGGCGTTCACGTTCTCGGTGCCGCCGGCGCGCACGTTCACGCGGGTGGTGAACGGCTCGAAGCCGTCGGCTTCAACGCGCACGTTGTAGTTACCCGGGCGGGTGCCGAAGCTCATGGGGGTGAAGCCCACGAAGTCACCGTCGAGGAAGACCGAGGCGTTGGACGGGTTGGAGGTGAAGCGGATGGTGCCGAAAGCGGCTTCAGAGGGGCGCGTGCCCACGTAGTAGAGCGCGGTGTCGGTCACCCAGCTCTGCTGCGGGATGGGGCGCACGATGATGGCGAAGCTCTCGATGAAGCCCTCTTCGCCGATGGTGCTCTGAGCGAAGACGTCGCTTTCCTGCTGGAAGCGGGCGAGCTGGCTGGTGTTCAGCTCGGTCTTGCTGGCCACCGCGATCACCTTGGAGAGGCCGCGCGGGGGCGCGATGTTGAACACGTAACGCGCGCCGGCGGGCGGGAAGGTGCGCACCTCACCTGCACGCAGGAAGTTGTTGCTATCGAAACGGTTCGGGAAGATCTGAGTGATCTCGCCGTTCGGGCGCACGTCGAACAGGTACACGAAGCTGTCCGCGTCGACACGCACGGAGATCTCGATCTGTTCGCCGATCTGGTACTCGGGGGTGCCGTCGCCGGTGCGGTCGCGGTCGAGCCAGACCTCCACACCGAAGCTCGGCGCGGGGTTAACGACGATGGCCTGGGGAGAAACCACGAAGCCCTGGGAGAATCCAAATGGAAGCAGAAGGAGTAGCGCTAGAGAGGCAATCAGTCTTTTCACGGTCTGCCTCCTTTCTTGCAGCGAGAGTATCATCGTCGCCTTAGCCGTCATGATGCAGCGCTTAAAGGCGCCTTCACGAAAGATGTCAAGTAACTAACAACCCAGGGAGTACCATCGTCACGTATGGGACCCGTCACTGCTATCCCCACCGCCGCCCGGCAGGCGCGCTTCTCGCTTATGCCCGCGGCCCTGACCCTGCTCGCCGTTCTCGCCATGCTGATCGTTACGTCCGCCCGCGCGCAGGACGGTCAGGACGTCGACGCCGTCCTGGCGAACATCACCGAAGCCGCGCGCGCCCTGGAGGACGCTAGCTTCCTGCTCGAGGGCAAGCTCGTGAACTCGGACGGCACCACCTTCACGCTCGAGATCGACATCCTGACTGTGCCGCCGCAGAACCTCGCCAGCGCTTACATACTCCAGCCGGACGCGCTGGCTGACAACATCATCGTCATGGACGGCCCGGCCGTGTACAACTACACGTTCCTGACGAACCAGGTCATGGTCTTCGACGCGGACGACCCGGACGCGCTTGGCGGGCTGCTGCCCACTGGCGAGGACGGCGCCACTGCCAATTTCAACTTCGACTTGGGCGCCATCTTCGCGGGCTTCGACGCCTCCATCGTGGAGGTGTTCGAGGGCGAATTCGGCGAGACTTACCGTTTGCAGTTCTCGAACAAGGACCCGTCCGCCGCCATCCTCGACGTCACGGCGCTGGTGCCCAGCTCCGATTGGCTGCCCCGCACGCTGGTGTTCCTGCAAGCCGACGGCCACGTGCTGGCCGAGCTGCACGCCACCGACCTGCAGGTGAACATGGGTCTCGATCCCGAGTTCGTGCGCGAGCTGCCGAGCGACGCTGAGATCATCGACAACCGCCGCTGAGCCCAACCAATCCACGTAACCAGCAAGCGGCGCGCCCGTACGAGAGGGCGCGCCGCTTCCTTCAGTGATTCGGCCCTACTGAGTGGCTACTTAGTTACCGACCATGTCGGCGGGCAC
>JBBAFX010000203.1:0-4190 GCA_041655195.1 Trueperaceae bacterium | reverse complement strand
AGCCGTCCGGGTTAGCGCCAGCCAGGTAGCGCGTGAGGCCGCCCAGCATGCTCTCTTCTGGCGGCACCACGGGCGGTAGGCCCAGCACGCGCCGCGCGGCGTTAGTGCCGGCCAGCCAACCGGTGGCAGAAGACTCGAGGTACCCCTCCGTGCCGGCCAGCACGCCCGCCACGAACAGGCGCGGTTCGCGCTTCACGGCCAGGCTGGCCTCCAGCAGGCTGGGGGCATTAAGGTACGTGTTGCGGTGCATGACGCCGTAGCGCACCACCTCGGCGTCCTGCAGGCCCGGGATGAGCTGCACGAGGGTCTTCTGGTCGCCCCACTTGAGTCCCGTCTGGAAGCCCACCAGCGACCACATCTGCCCGCGCTGGTCCTCCTGCCGCAGTTGCGCCACGGCGTAGAACTGCTCGCCGGTCTCCGGATGCTCGAGACCCACGGGCTTCATCGGCCCGAAGCGCAGCGTGTCGGTGCCGCGCCGGCCCAGTTCCTCTATCGGCATGCAGCCCTCGAAGAACTCGAGGTTCTCCCAGTCGCGCGGCGTGTGCGAACGCGCGGCGTTGAGCGCGTCCATGAACGCGCCGTACTGCTCCTTGGTGAACGGCAGGTTGATGTAGTCGGCCGCCTGGCCGTAGCGCCCCTTGCGGTACGCCACGCTCATGTCTATGGAGTCGTAGGCAACGACCGGCGCGGCGGCGTCATAGAAACCGAGGAAGCCCTCCCCCACCAGCGTGCTGATGCTGCCAGCCAGCGTGTCGGCCGTCAGGGGACCGGTGGCTAGCACGGCCACGCCCGCGGGCACCTCCGTGAGTTCCTCCTCGCGCACGGTTATTAGGGGGTGCGAGCGCACCTCCGCCGTGACGGCGCGGCTGAACTCGTGGCGGTCCACGGCCAGCGCCCCACCGGCTGGCACGCGGTTGGCGTGCGCGCTGCGCATGATCACCCCGCGGGCGGCCAGCATCTCGGCCTGTAGCAGGCCCTTAGCGTTGTTCTCGGCCTCGCCGCCGAAGCTGTTGGAGCAGACCATCTCCGCGAAATCGCCGCTCACGTGAGCGGGCGTCAGGCGCTTAGGTCTCATCTCCACCAGGTCCACGGCCACGCCGAGCCGCGCGGCGGCCAGCGCCGCCTCGCTGCCGGCCATGCCGGCCCCCACGACGGTAATGCGGGGCGTGGCGCCGGGCTGTTGCTGGAGGGGTGCGTCGTTCATGCCCGCCAGATTAGCACCGGCCGCTCAGCTCTCCCTGACCCCACGCAGCCAAGCGAGCGCGCCCGCGTAGAAGCGGTCGTCGCGCCAGTAGACGTTGTGCGCGGTGAGCGGGTTGTAGCGCCGCAGCACCAGGCGCCGGTCCACGCGGTAGTGGATGAGTCGGTCGCTCAGCAGGTCGCCTGGCGCGTGCACCTGAAGCCAGTCCACGTGCTCGAACGCTTGCTCGTGCGGGCCCAGCGCGTACGGCCCGTGGTCGCGCATGTCGGCGCGGCGCCGCACCCCGTGGAGGCGGTTGAGCAGTTGGGCGCGCACGCTTTCGCCCTCGGCTGGTCGCTGCCGGAAGAAGTACGCCACCTTGTCGAGCGGCGATCCGAAGGTCAGCAGGCCGCGCAGGCGCGCCAGGTCCGTGCTGGCACCGGCCGCGTTGGCGCGGGCCAGGCGGTCGAGAAGGTCGAGCGCCACCACGCTGCCGAGCGAGTGCCCCGCCACGTACACCGCGTCGTAATCGCCGTCCAGCAGTTCCCGCAGGAGCTCCTCGCCCTCATCGAGGATCGCCCGGCGCGTGCGGGCACGGGCGGAAGCCCTGTCTGACGTGACGTAGAGGGCGATGTCGGCCACGTGGCTAAGCAGTAGCGAGCGGCCCACCACCAGCGCGGCCAGCGCCGCTACCGCCAGGGCGAGGCTCGGCTCCGCCAGCAGCGTGAGCGCCACGGCGCCGTAAGCGGCCAGCACGGGACGCAGGTAGTGAGCCAGCAACAGGGCGCCGATGAGCGTGAGCAGCAGCACCGCCAGACCGGGCACGCTCCAGCGGGTAGCGGCGGGACCGTAGAGCCCTGACCAGCCGCTCCCTGCCATGGACCAAGCCGCGTCCGTGCGCCTGACCATGCGCGCCTCCAGCCGGGCGAAGAGCAGGTCGTACGCCAGCACCAGCAGCGCGGCCACCAGGCAGAGCAGGAGCACCAGCGCGGCGGCCTGCGGCCAGGAAGGCAGTTCCGGCAGCGCGCCCGCAGCGCCCTTCAGCGCGGCCAGGGCGTCCCCGGCGCGGGCGAGGACGAACAGCAGCGCCACGAGGAGACCGGCCGCAGCCGCGGCTAGGCTGGTGACCTGCAGCAACTGCCGCAGCACGAGCGGCCACGCCCTACCAGGCGGCGCACCGGCCATGAGGAACGGCACCTGCCGCCTGAAGTCGAGCCCCGCCGCCACCACCTCCAGCAACCACACGAACGTGGCGGCGGCACTCATGCCGCCCACCGCGTGTTCAGCCCAGTGGTACTCGATGACGTCCAGTTCGGCGTCGCCCACCATGTGCGCCGGCAGCCTTATGAGGGGCCGCGCCTTACCGGCCAGCTGGACGACCTCGGCGCTGGGTGCTCGGCCTGTGTTGTTCGTAACTCCCCGCCCAGCAGGAACGGCCGCTGTCGGCACGGTGGGAACCGCGCCTGCACTCGGCCCTGCGGCCGCAGCGCGCCACAGCCCCTGCACGAACGCCCCCAGGACTCTAAGTGGTGGCTGATCGCCGATGCCATGTATGACCAACAGCGCCTTGCGGCGCCTCCCCGTCGAAATTTTGGCCACTTAAGGCACTCTAACTCGTCTCACATGGAAGGCGGCGCGGGCGGGCTTAGACTTCCGGCATGAGAAGCTTCCTACGCATCAACCTGTTCCTCGCGGTCCTTTACGGCCTGGCGATCGCGGGCGCTCAAGGCAACGCCAACGTCAGTTGGCGCGCTCTCTACCAGGGGCAACTCGGCGACCAGGCGGTGACGCTCGATCTGGCTCTCGCAGCCGACGGTCGCGCCTTCGGTCGCCTCACACGGGCCGGTATGACCAACGTTCTGGACGGCGTGGGCACACACGACGCGGTGGACGGCACCGTGGAGCTTGAACTCCGCGTCGCCAGCGGCCTGGCCCCCTCGGTGGCCCTCGATTACGCCTTCCTGGACGCCGAGTACGTGGACGAAGCCGCGGCAGCAACGGACCCGGTGATAGCGGTCCTCACCGGCACCCGCAGCATCGACTGGACAGACGACGGCGCCAGCTTGACCACCAACCTCAACTACTTGGAGGCGAACGCCGTCGAGGGCACCCTCACCCGCACCGCGCAGTACGCCTTCGGCAGCCTGGTGGAGGGGCGCATCGACCTCTCCTACGCGTACCCGCGCTTCCTGGCGCAACACACCGCACTGAACGCGCTCCTGGCGGAACGCGCCACCTCCCGACTAGGGGATTGGGCTAGCGAGGGCCGCAAGATCGTCGACACGGCCGACGGCCTCGGTTGGGGCTGGGCGCATTCCGAGAGCACCGACCTGGTCGGCGCCGCCGCGGATCACCTAAGCCTGTTGACGAGCTTCTACTACTACACGGGTGGCGCGCACCCCAACGGTCATAGCGAGAGCCTCCTCGTGCGTGACAACGGGGACGGTCTCAAGACCGTGGCGCTTGCGGAGCTGTTCGCGGCGGGCTCCGACTGGCGCTCACAGGTTCTGGAGTGGGTGCTGGCGGACCTTGCGGAGCAAGGTGCGGAGTTCGTGCGGAACGGTGACGTAACCGCGAACGACCTGGAGCTCACCACCTTCACGTTAGGGGCTCGCGGGCTCACGTTCCACTTCGACGCCTACGCGGTGGGTCCGTACGTGCAGGGACCTTTCCAAGTGGTCGTAGCCTACGAGCGTCTCAACCCGATCACGGCGCCAGGTGGCGCGTTGGCGGCGTTCGCCGCAGAGTTCGCCCAGGACTGAGCCGGTAGCGTAACGGTGGGGCGGCGCCACACCGGGCGCCGCCCCTGAGCGGGTCAGTTGGTTGGAGTCAGCGGTTGCTTGGGGTCAGCGGAAGGAACGCCGGCGCGGCCTTACGCCGTTGAGGAGCCAGAGCACCAGCGCCAGCAGCACGAGCACGGCGCCGAAGCCGCCCACCACGACGTAGTTGCGTAACGGCAGCGCCACGACTTCGGCCGGCAGGCTGCGCACCGCGTGAGCGAAGAGCCCAC
>JBBAFX010000202.1:0-4212 GCA_041655195.1 Trueperaceae bacterium | reverse complement strand
GCGCTCCTGCGCTCACGGCATCTGCGGCTCCGACGCCATGAAGATCAACGGCCGCAACCGCCTGGCTTGCAAGGTGCTCGTGAAGGACCTTGGCGACCGTATCGACGTGGAGCCGCTGCCGGGCATGCCGGTGCTGCGTGACCTGATCGTCGACATGGAGCCGTTCATGGACGCCTACAAGTCCATCGTGCCCTACCTCATCAACGACGAGCCCGCGCCGCCCCGCGAGCGCCTGCAGTCCGCCGAGGAGCACGCCCGCTTCGAAGAGACCACCAAGTGCATCCTCTGCGCGGCCTGCACCTCCAGCTGCCCCATCTTCTGGACGAACGGGCGCTACATCGGCCCCGCCGCCATAGTGAACGCGCACCGCTTCCTGTTCGACTCGCGCGACCAGGGCTCCAAGCAGCGCGTGGAGGTCCTCTCCAGCATGAACGGCGTGTGGCGCTGCCGCACCGCCTACAACTGCACCGAGGCCTGCCCGCGCGGCATCCCCATCACGGAAGCCATCGAGCAGGTCAAGCGCGAGCTCGTCTGGCAGCGCAACTGATGCAGCTGACCTGGGTCTAAACGCGCCGCCGCGGTCAGGGCCGCGCGCATAGGCCGCAGGGTCAAGAGAGAGAGAAAGGGCCGCGCCGGAACTTCCCGGCGCGGCCTTATTAATCGTTACGGACGGCCCTCAGCGCAGCAGAACTACGGCCTCCACCTCGACCAGTCCGCCCTTCGGCAAGCCGGCCACGGCCACCGTGCTGCGCGCCGGCAGCCCCTCGCCCATGTAACGGGCGTACACCTCGTTGAAGGCCACGAAGTCGTCCATGGTGGTCAGGAAGCAGGTGGTCTTGACCACCTTATCGAAGCCCACGCCCGCCGCGTCCAGGATGCCCTTCAGGTTCTCCATCACGCGCGTTGTCTGCGCCGTGATGTCGCCGCCGGCCCAGGAACCGTCGGGGTTGAGGGCTATCTGCCCAGCGGTGAACATGAGGTCGCCGACCTTCACCGCCTGCGAGTAAGGGCCGATAGCTTCCGGAGCGTTCTTGGTTGCCAGGATCTCTTTCATGCCACAGGCTATCAGGCGCCGCGCCCGTGAGGCCGCGCCGGTGGGCGGTGTTGGCTACATGAGAGGGGAGGGCACCAGGCGCAGCGGCAACGCGCCGGCTAGCGGACCAAGCCGCCCGAACCTCAACTACGCCAGATGAGGAACAGGGCCAGCAGCACAATCAGGTAGGCGGAGCCCAGGATCCAGAAGCGGTACGGGTACCACGGGTGCCGTTTCATGCGTTGCAGCGGTCCGTTGCTGGGGTAACCGTCCTCCACGCGCCGGATACCCGAGAGGGTCTCGCCTATGTCCACAGACTCGGCCTCCAGCGGTGTGCCAGGCAGGTCGTACTGCTTGGGCCTGAAGGCCACCTCGTCCACGCGCAGCACCGCGGCCGTGAGGTTATCGGGCGCGCCGCGCTCGTTGGCCTCGTCCAGCAGCGCCTTGGCCGCGGCGTCCGGGTCGTTGTCGGTCACCACCTGAGCTATGCGCTTCTCGTCCAGCAGCATGCTCACGCCGTCGCTGACCACCACCACCAGGTCGCCCGGTAGCACGTTGAAGTACAGCACGTCGAGCCGGAATGTGGGCGTGGCGCCGATGGCGTTGGTTATCACGTTGCGCCAGCGGTGCCGTTTGGCTTCCTCCTCGCTGAGGAGACCCTGCCGCACGCGGTCCGCCACCCAGCTGTGGTCGACCGTGAGGCGCGTGGCGGCGCCGTCCCTAACCAGGTAAGCGCGGGAATCGCCAACATGACCCACCAGCCCGACCTGGTCGTCGATCAGCACGGCGGTGAGGGTGGTGCCCATGCCCTTGTTCTGCGGGTTCTCGAGCGCGTAGTTGTACACCTCGACGTTGGCGGCCTGAGCCGCGCGCGCCAGCGCTACGGGGGGCTGCGCGCGGCTGCGCCTGAGCGACTCGACCATGGTCTCCACGGCGCGGCGGCTGGCTACCTCGCCGGCGGTGTGACCGCCCATGCCGTCCGCCACCACGGCCAAGTGACCGCGGCCGGGTACATCGCCAACGAAGAAGTAGTCCTGGTTGAGGCTGCGCACGCGACCCGGGTCGGTAGCGCCGGAGCTGATGACGCGGGTGGTGGCGGGACCACCCCGACCCTTGCTGGCCGCGGCTCCGAGCGGAGTCACGGCACGCGCGCCCGCCCGCACCCCGCCCTGCGCGGCTTCGGTCACGGTCGCGCGCGGTACGGTGCGCGCCTCGTCAGCCGGTGGAAGCGGCCCTGCCATCGGGGGTCATGATATAGCCCTTCAGTGCCCGTACAAGGACGGTTTCCGAACATCCGCCCCAGCGCCCGACCCAGCAACCGCCCCCGCGCCGCCACCAACCCGCCTGCGGCCCGCCCGCACGGCCCGTCTGGAACCCGCTCGCCCTGCTGGTTGATATGCTCCGGCGCATGACCGGTGGCGAGAACGGTGCGGATCATGAGGCGGCGGGACCAGTGGGACC
This sequence comes from Trueperaceae bacterium, assembly GCA_041655195.1. Classification (GTDB taxonomy): domain Bacteria; phylum Deinococcota; class Deinococci; order Deinococcales; family Trueperaceae; genus JAAYYF01. The sequence goes on along the minus strand of JBBAFX010000202.1, from coordinate 1,718 downwards.
TAAGCGCGTGAACGAGCACGGCGGTGCACGGGCCGCTTGGCCGACGGCGGCCGAAGTGGCGGCGGCGGTGCGCAGTGGTGAGACCAGCGCCGTGGCCGTAATGAACGCCGCGCTGGAACGCGCCGCGGCTGCCCAAGAGCTGACCAACGCGTTCATAACCCTGGTGCCGGAGCGGGCGCTCGCAGCGGCGGAGCGCCTGGACGCCCGGTTGGCTGCCGGTGAGGACGTGGGCGCCCTAGCGGGCGTGCCGCTGGTGGTGAAGGACAACCTGGCCACCGCCGGCGTCCGCACCACAGCCGGTTCGAGCATGCTCGCCGACTTCGTACCGCCGTACGACGCCACGGTGGTGAGCCGCCTGGTGGCGGCCGGCGCCGTGGTCATAGGCAAGTCGAACCTGGACGAGTTCGGCATGGGCTCCGGCAACGAGAACAGCACCTTTGGGCCCGTCCGCAACCCCGCGGACCCGGCGCGCGTGGCCGGCGGCTCGTCGGGCGGCTCGGCCGCGGCCGTCGCGGCGGGTGCCGCGCCCCTGGCGCTCGGCAGCGACACTGGCGGTTCGGCTCGCTTACCCGCCGCTTTCTGCGGCGTGTTCGGCTTTAAACCTAGTTACGGGGCGCTCTCGCGGCACGGCCTGATCGCTTACGGTAGCTCGCTCGACCAGGTGGGCATCATCGGCTCCGACCTGACGGGTGTGAGCCTGGCGTTCGAGGCCACCGCCGGCCTGGACCCCATGGACGCCACCAGCATCGACCTCCCCGGGGATCCCGGCGGGGGTGCGGCGCAGGGCGAAGCGCCCAGCCTGGCGGGTGTACGCGTGGGCCTGGTGAGCGAGCTCATGAGAGCCGTCGATGACGCCCCGGCGGGCACGAGCAGAAGGACCGGCGGCCCCGGCGGTTTCTCGCCTACAGCGCTGGAGCAGGTGCACAGCGCCGTGAAGACGCTTCGGGAGCGGGGGGCCGAGGTGGTGGAGGTGTCCGTGCCGAGCGTCGTGCACGCGCCCGCCTGCTACTACGTGGCCGCGACCGCGGAAGCGTCCAGCAACCTGGCCCGGTTCGACGGCACGATATTCGGCGGCCGCGTCGGCGCCCTGGCGGACGGCCAGGAGGCCGTCATGAGCCGCGTGCGCGGCGCGCTGTTCGGCCCCGAGGTGAAACGAAGGCTGCTCTTCGGCGCGCTGGCGCTGTCCGACGGTTACTACGATAAGTACTACGGCAAGGCGCTGAAGGTCAGGCGCCTGATAGCCGACCAGTTGGAAACGGCCCTCAAGGATGTGGAGCTGCTGCTGTTACCGGCAGCCGCGGGGGTGGCGTTCCATCTGGGCGAGTCGCAGGCCGAACCTTTCGGGGCAAGGTTCGGGGGGCACTCCTACTACTCCGATATGGCCACGGCGCTCGCGAACCTGGCGGGGCTACCCGCACTGAGCGTGCCGTTCGGTGAGGACGACGGTCTGCCTCTCGGCGTGCAGCTGATGGGCCGCGCGGGTAGTGACCGCGCCCTGCTCGGTTACGCCCGGCACTTGGTCTAGGCGCGGCCGGAGCCCGCGCAGCCGCCTAGCCACGCCCTGCGGTGGCGGTCGGCGCCGACCGGCGCGCGCTATTTCCCACGCCTAGAAGTTGGCGTGAGCGTGTGCTATGCTTTTTCGGCTTGACCGTTCGGCCCGGACGGTGGGCTCGCCGAGGAGCTTAGCGCGGCTACACCGCGCCCCAGCCCTCGAGCTG
>JBBAFX010000201.1:0-4232 GCA_041655195.1 Trueperaceae bacterium | reverse complement strand
TTGTGCCGGCTCTACGTCTCCGAGCCCAAAGCCTCCGGCCTTGGCGCCTGGGCGGCAATCGAGCATCTAGGGGCAGTTCAACGCCCCTTTTGGTGCAACGATCAGATGTAACCAGCTGCCCGCAGCAGGAAGTAACCCGCCACGATGACCGCGCCCCACACGATCCACTTCATGTACTTACCGAAGTTCGGGCCCGCCCACTTGCCGATGCTCTCGCGCGCCTCCGCCACCTCGTGGCGCTGCTGCGTGCGCTGAGCGCGGCGCAACGAGCGCACGCTCTTGTTCAACTGGCCCTTCTTCCGGTACGCCACGCCCAAGTTGTGGTGCGCGTTCGGGAAGTTCTCATCTATCTTCAGGGCGCGCTCGTAAAGGTCGATGGCCTCGTCCACCCGGCCGTCCTCCAGCGCCAAGTTGCCCAGGTTCGTGAGCGCCCGGTAATGCTGCGGATCGACCTCAATAGCGCGCTCCAAAAGCGCCGCGGCTTCCGCCATGTTGTTGTCGTAAACCTCGGTCGTGCCGAGCAAGGTCATGACCTCGGCCGAGAACCACGGGTTATGCAACTCGCTAAGTAACTCACGCGCCAGGTCCGGGTCGCGCCGGTCCAGCGCACCCGCCGTGTCCTTCAGGACCTTCAACTCATCCGCGAGCTGATCCCACGGCGCGAAATCCGCGTGCGCGTCGAGGCGCTCCAGGCGCTCCAGGGCCCTGGAGTACGAACGTTCGCGCAGCAGCTCCTGAACATCCACCAGCGCGCCCAGGCCCGCACGGACCTCCGGGTCCTGCTCGCCAGATACCAAGTAAGCATTACGGGCGGCGTTATAGCGGCCCTGAACTGTCAGCGCGCGCCAGTCCAGTGCGGCGGCGTCGGCGGCGGTAGGCGTGCCGGCCTCCGGGACCGCGTTGCCGGAGCTTGCGTAACTGGGTTCCGTCTGCTCGGCGTCCAGGGCGCGCTCAGGAGCGCCGTTCAGGTCGTGCGCGCCAGATGCATCGATGGGGGCGTCATCTTTCACGGTACCGACGGTAGCACGCTGGCGTACAGGTCGGCATAGCTGCGCGCCGAGGAATCCCACGACAAGTCCCGCAGCATGCCGGAACGCTGCATCTCCGTCCAGGCGGGCGTGCCGAACGCCTGCAGCGCCTCCTCCGCGGCCCACACCACACCCTCCGGGGTGGCGTGCTCGAACACGAAACCAGTCACGCCGTGCGTCACAGTGTCGCGCAAACCGCCCGTGGACCTCACGACCGGCAACGTGCCGTACCGCATAGCGATCATCTGCGTCAGGCCGCACGGCTCGAACCGGCTCGGTACCGCCAACGCGTCCGCGGCGGCGTAAACACGGTGCGACAGCGCCTCGTCGTAACCAATCACCGCCGCCGCCTCACGCGGCCGCGCCGCCGTAAGGTCACGCACCGCCCCCTCGATCTCCACGTCGCCCGTGCCCAAGAAGAACAAGTTCCAACCCATTGCCAACAAGCGCTCCGCCGCCGCCAAGATCAGGTCGATACCCTTCTGCGCCGCGAAGCGCGACACAACCCCCAGTAGAGGGCGCGCGTCATCCAGCCCGAACTGGCGCACCAGTTCGCCTCGGCAGAGCTCCTTACCCGCCATATCGTCCGCGTGGTAACGGGCCTTGATGTGCGGATCGGTGCGCGGGTTCCACACCGCGTCGTCAATACCGTTAAGGATGCCCACCGTCTTGCCGGCCACCGCGCGGAACGTGCCGTCCAGCGTGAAACCGAACTCGGGCTGCTGCAACTCCTGCGCGTACGTGGGGCTCACCGTGGTCACGCGCGTAGCGAAACCCACGCCCGCCTGCATGGCGTTCGCGGCGCCAAAATGGTCCAGGTAACTGCGCGCCTCGCTACTGCCAAGCCGTAGCCAGCGCAAAGTGTCGGCCATGGGGGCCTCGCCCTGGAACTGCACGTTATGCACCGTGAACACCGACGGTAGGAACGGGAAGCCCGCCGGCAGGTGCCAGCCGCGCGTGAGCAGCAGAGGCACGAAGCCCGTATGCCAATCGTGCGCGTGCACCACGTCAGGCACGAACCCGAGCCGCTCCGCCACCTGCGGCACCGCACGGGAGAACCGTGCGAAGCGGCGCACGTCGTCGGTGTAACCGTACAAACGGCCCCGTCCGAAGTCCGGGTGCCCAACGAACGCGTACCGCACGCCGTTACTCTCCAGCGTGCCCACACCGACCGGCTCGAAGCCGCCATCGAACGGCGCCTGCACGTCGCCTATCCAATACGGCGCGGGTTCAGACCTAACCGACTGGTACCAGGGCGTAACCACCAGAACCTCATGGCCCAACCGGGCTAAAGCCCGCGGAAGGGCGGAGGCCACATCGCCGAGACCCCCCGTCTTACTGAAAGGAGCCACCTCGGCCGTGGGGAAGAGGATCCGCATAGCTAAAGCTTAGCTGTAAGCATGGCGCTGAGGTAACCACAATATTCTCAGACGGCACATATACTCTTACAGGCAAGAAACGCCGCGCAAGCGTTATTGGAGGCTCAATGAAGCGCAGATGGTACATCTTCGGCCTGGTGGCCCTAGTGGCTGGCACCCTGGCCGTGAACGCACAGCTTGGCAGGGACTACACCAACGAGTTCCTCAACACCTCGACGGGTAGGGCCCTCATGCAAGCGTACGGCGCTATCAAGAGCGGGTACCTAACCGAAGTCGACGACGAAGTCCTCATACGCGGTGCCATCACCGGTATGGTCGAATCCCTCGACGATCAGTTCAGCAGCTACGTCGAGCCGCGCGCGGCGGCTCGCGAACGCCAAGACAGCAGCGGCTCGTTCGGCGGCATCGGCGCGGTCCTCACCGCCCACGACCGCAACACGGGCAAAGGCGTCGAGATCCTCACCGTCTACCAAGGCAGCCCCGCTTCAGGCGCGGGCCTCCAGCGCGGCGACGTGTTCCTAAAAGTCGACGAAGTCGACGTTCGCAACCTCACCTCCAGCGAGGTAGCCGACCTGGTTCGCGGGCCCGAAGGCACCGAAGTGACCCTCGTCATGAACCGCCCCGGCACCGAAGAACCCCTCACCTTCGTCATCACCCGCGGCGTCATCCAGATCGTGGACGTGTCCAGCACACTGCTCGAAGGCAACGTCGGTTACGTAGCCCTCAGCTCCTTCAACAACCGCCTGCTCAACGATCAGATGGTCGAGCAGATCGACCAGCTCATCCTCCAAGGCGCCCAGTCGCTGGTCCTCGACCTGCGGGATAACCCCGGCGGCCTCCTACCCCAAGCCGTGTACGTGGCCGACGAGTTCCTCGAAGAGGGCCCCATCGTGTACCAGCGCTCCCGCGGCGTGACGCAGCTTTACGGCGCCGCTCAGCGCGGCTCTTACGACCTGCCGCTGGTGGTGCTCGTGAACCAGAACTCCGCCTCCGCCTCCGAGATCGTGGCGGGCGCACTGCAGGAAAGCGGCCGCGCCGTGGTCATCGGCGAACAAACGTTCGGTAAGGGCGTCGGGCAGACCGTCATCAGCCTCTCCGACGGTGGCCAACTGCAATACGTGTCGTTCGAATGGCTCACGCCTGACCGCACCAGCATCTCCGAACGCGGCGTTACGCCCGACATCATCGTGACCGACACGCGCTTCCCCAGCACCGTCGTGGCCGAAGGCCGCGGTCTGCGCGAAGGCCAAACGGTGCAGCTCGTGGTTGACGGTGAAGTCATCGGCGAGGTCCTCGCGGAAGAGGACGGCACCTTCACCCTCCTGGCCCTCGGTGGCCTGCGCGAGACCAGTTCCGTGCAGGGTCAAGCCCTGGTGGACCTCGAGAACGACGCCGTGCTGCAGGCCGCGCTCTCCGTGCTGGCCGGCGAGACCGTGGTGGGCGAGAACAACAACTGACTTACTAGTAACGAGAGCGCCCCGAGCAGGCTTTAGGCCTTTGCTCGGGGCGTTTTCCGTTAGGCGTACAGGTGGAGCGTACTGGTTCTAAGCTGCTGCGGTCCGGCATGGAGCGCCGGAGAATGCGGCTCTAACCGCGCGGACCCGCAGCCACCACCTCGGTCGGCAAGGCGGCCTCGAAACGGCGGAAGTTATCGCGGAACATGCCCGCCAGTTTCAGTGCTGCGGCGTCGTAGCCCGCCGGGTCGGCCCACGTGTCGCGCGGGCGCAGCACCTCGCTCGGCACGGCGGGTGCCCGCACGGGCACGGCCAGCCCGAAGACCGGATCGGTGACAGTTTCTATGTCGTCTAATGCGCCGTGCAGGGCG
>JBBAFX010000200.1:0-4234 GCA_041655195.1 Trueperaceae bacterium | reverse complement strand
CGATTACTTCGCCCGCTACCTGGCGGGGCGGGCCGAGGCCTACGAGTTCGCGCCCAGCGTGACCACCCTCTCGAACGCCATGGACGTGGGCGCGCCCTCGAACTTCGAGCGGCTCCACGCGCTGCTGGGCGACTCCTTACGCGACCAAGTGCAGGGCGAGGCTGTGGACGACGCCGCCACCCTCGCGCGCATGCGCCTCACTCATGAACGCTTCGGTTACTTAGCCTGCCCCCACACGGCGGTGGGGCTGGAGGCGTGGGCGCGGCTGACGGGGCAAGAGGGCGGCGGTGGGAAAGGTGGTGCTGAGGCTGGCGGCACAGAGGATGGCGGCACAGCGACCGGCGGCGCGGCGACCGGCATGATCCTGGCGACGGCGCACCCCGCCAAGTTCCCGGAGGCGGTCATGGAGGCCACAGGCGTGAAGCCCGAGACGCCCGCCAGCCTGGCCGCGTTCGAGGCGGCGCCCAAGCGGGTGGAGGAGGTCGACGCCACCCTGGCGGACCTGCGGACGGCCCTACTGGACCGGCCGGACTTCAGCGCCTGAGGGCGTAAGGGCCCTGCTCGTCGGTGCCCATATGCAGCACGCGCATCTCGTTCATGAGCTTGAGCAGGTGAGCCACCACGCTCTGCTGCGCCAGCTCTAGCACTTCCTTAGGTTGACCGCTGTAGATGCGCGCGGTGAGCTCAGCGGCGGTAGCCTGCCCCGCCTCCAGCGCGGCGAGGACCTGCGCTTCGCGCTCCAGGCGGTGTTCGGCTAACTCCTTCAGGCGCTTCTGCACCGCCACGATTGCCGGGCCGTGGCCCGGGGCCACCACTCGCGGCGCCAGCTCGCCTATGCGGGTCAGGCTCCTCAGGTACTCGGTTACGTCGCCCTCCGGGTGTCCCACCCACACGGAGCCCGTGGCCGCCGCCAGGTCGCCCACGATGGCGGCCTCGGGACGCTCCTCCCGTTCGTTCGTCAAGAGCAGCGTCAGGTGGCCCGGGCTGTGGCCCGGCGTTAGCAGGCACGCCACCGCCACGTCGCCGACCATGAGGGTGCGCTCGCCCTGCAGCACCACGGGCGCCCACTCGCTGGGCAGGCGCGCGGCCTCGTTGGCGTGCACGTAGAGCGCGGGGGCGTCGCCGCCCTGCGCGGCGTACCAGGCCCGCACCCCCTCCACGCCGCCGGTGTGATCTGGGTGCGTGTGGGTGAGAACGATCCCCTTCAGCAGCGTCACCTCAGCTGCGCGCAGCGCCGCGGCGATGACCTCGAGCGCGGCGGCGTCCGCAGCGCCCGGGTCTACCAGCACGCCCACGCCCCCGTCCGCTATCAGGTACGCGTTGGTGTGGTCGTAAGGGGGCAGGGTGTGAACCTCGAGCTCCAGGCGCCAGAGGTGCGCGCTCAGTTGCTCCAGCCGCTCGCTCACGTACGTCATTCCGCTTGGCGTTGTTCCAGCAGCCACTTCTTCGTGCTCAGCTGCTCCGGCCGCTCGCTCAGGTTTTTCATTCCGCTTGGCGTTGTTCCAGCAGCCACTTCACGGCCTGTTCCGGCGCCGACTCGGAATCGGTCTCCACGTCAGGCAGTACGCCCTGGCCCTCCCACGTGCGGCCCAACACGGGCGCCAGCACGCCGGTGGCTATCCAGGCCTGCGAGCCGTCGCGCAAGCAGAACGGCAACAGCGCCTCGACGTTACCCGCGCTTGGCTCGCCCACCACCACGGCGCGGCCGCGCGCCTGCAGAGCACCGGCCAGGCCCTCGGCGGCGGAGTGAACCTGGCCGTCAATGAGCACCGCTAGCGGTAACTCGGTGGCGGTGAAGCCGATGGCGGGGTAGGGCAAGGGGAACGACCAGCTGGTGATGGTGCGCCACAGGAAGCCGCTGGTGAAGATGCCGGCCACTTCCATCATGGTCAGCAGGCGGCCACCCGGGTTGTGGCGCAGGTCGAGGACGAACGACCACGCGCCCTCTCCCTCCAGCTCGACTACCGCGCTGCGCACCGCGGCGGCAACGCCGTCGCTGGCGAGGTCAGGCACGCGCACGTAACCCACGCCCTCGGCGGTAAGGCCGAAAGTGACGTTAGCTAACTGCCGGCTGCCTGCAAGCTCCGGCAGCGCTTGGGCCCGCAATATGGAGGTGAAGGGCAGCGCGTGGGCGAAGAGCGCCACGCACGGCAGCGAACCGTACGCCTCGGCTATCTCTGCAACCCGCGCGGGCGGCACGTACACGGAGTGGTCGTCGCCTAGCTCCTCGTACATGCGTTCCAGTACAGCGTAGAAGGCGTCGTCGTCGGTGGCGGCCAGCGCCTGCGGCTTGTACTTGGCGCCCACGGCCTGCCAGTCGACGCCTGTGCGGTCCAGACGCCAGTAACGCTCGTTTACCAGGCGCCACGCCCGGTCGAAGCGCTCTTCGAGCACGGCGCGGCGCGCTTCGGCGTCAACGCTGCTCTGGTCAGGGCCCGGTTGCGCTGCGGCGGTGGCGAGGAGCAGCGCCGCCAGCAGCGCGCTCATCAGCCGCAACGCGGCGCGGTTAAGCGAACTCGTTCGCGTGCGTAAGAAGGTCACGCTTAAGAGGTTACGCCGGGGCGCTGGTTAGCAGTGCAGCGTGGCGTTGCAGCGTGGCGTCGTCGAGCTGCATGTTCTGCGCTCCGACCCGCGTGGTGTTCAGGGCGCCGGCCACGTTGGCCAGGCGCGCTGCGGAGATGAGGTCGTGACCCGCCATGACGGCGTGCGCGAACGCGGCGGTGTAGTAATCGCCCGCTCCGGTGGAGTCGATAACGCCGTCGATCTCGTGCGCTTCCACCAGCTCGTTCAGTTCGGGCGTGATGACGATGGAGCCCATCTCGCCGACCTTCACGATCAGTTGCTCGACGCCCATGTCGCGCAGGTCCGCCACGGCTTCCGAGATGGACGCCTGACCCGTGACGAGGTAGAGCTCGTGCTCGTTCATGAGCAGGTAGTCGACGTGCTTCACGAGGGGGAGGAGCCTGTCGCCGAGGGCGTTCACCGCGCCGGTGCCCAAGTCCACGAAGGTGGTCAGCTTGTGCTTGCGGGCGTGCGCCAGCGCTTGCAGGGCGTACTCCTTCTGCTTGCCGCCCACCAGCGCGTAGGCGCTCATGACCAGGGCGTCGCAGGCGGAGACGTCGGCCTCGTTCAGCTCGCCGGCGTCGAGGTGACGGCTGGAGCCGGAGGCGCTGATCATGGTGCGCTGCGCGTCGGGGGTGATGATCAGGGTGACGCTAGCCGTCTGGTGGTCGGGGTCGTGCTGCACCAAGCGCGTGTCTACGCCCGCCTCGAGGAGGTTGCGTAACGCTAGCTGCGAGAACGGTCCGGTACCTACGCGGGTGGCTATGCGGGTGGGGTTACCGAGGCGCGCTAGCACCGTAGCTACGGTGCCGCCGGCGCCGCCGGGTTCCATCAGGGCGCGGGAGGAAGGCACCTCACCGCCCTGCTCGGGGAACTCACTGACGAAGTACATCTGATCGACGGCGGCGTCGCCGACGACAAGAAAATGGGCCATTCGCTCTCTACTCCTACCGGCGTCTTGCCGGAAGATTGTTTTGCTTACGTAAGTATACTCACCCGTTCATGAGTAAGCCGTGGCCCCGCCTAGGCGGCGGCCTATATAGCCGGCCGGTCCGGTCCAAGCAGGCCCTTCAGCCTAACGAACGTGGTCAGGTCGAGTTCCTCGGCGCGTGCCCTGGGATCCAGCTCCAGTTCGGCCAGCGCCGCCTGTACCGCCTGGCGGTCGTAGCCAGCGTACTCGAGGTTCTTGCGCAGCGTTTTACGCCGGTGCGCGAACGCCTGATGCACCAGGCGGAACAGCGTGGGGTCCGGCCGTGCGCCGGCATCCACGTCCACACGCACCACAGCTGAGGTGACCTTGGGCGGCGGATGGAAGGCGCCAGGCGGCACGAGCCTGACCGTGCGGGCGCGCCCGAAGTGAGCCACCAGCAGCGAGAGCGAGCCGTAAGCGGAGCTGGAGGGCGTGGCGGCGAGCCTGTCGGCCACCTCGCGCTGGACCAGGAAGACGAGCCTGCTGAAGCGCCCGGCTTCGAGCGCGCGCGCAACCACCGCGGTGGCGACGTTGTAAGGCAGGTTCGCGACCAGCTTGGAACCCGCCGGCAGGCCGCCTAGGTCGAAGGTCATGGCGTCCGCGTGAATAACCTCCACGCTGCCGGCCGCCGGCATGTCAGCCAGGTCGGCGAGGGTCTCCGCCAGTACGGGCAGCAGCCGGGCGTCTAACTCCACGCTGGTC
>JBBAFX010000199.1:0-4284 GCA_041655195.1 Trueperaceae bacterium | reverse complement strand
CGTCCTTATGCTCGTACTGCGCCAAGGCTTTCTCGAAGCGCACCTTGCCGATGTAACACCAGGGGCACGCGATGTCGGACCAGATCTCGATCTTCATCCCGCCACCGTAACCAACCGAGGCAGTTTCGCCAGCAACGCGGGTTACCCAGGGCAGGCGCGCGGCCCTACCCCCGAGGACCACGGTGGTGCGGCGCGAACCCCGACCCAAGGCGCACCCAACACCCGTCCAGAAAGTTCATGAAAAGTAGTGCCAGAATGCCGGCATGGCCACCAAAGGCCCAGCCAACCTAGCCATCAGCGACTTCCGGCGCGCCCGCCGCCGCGCCGACGCGCAGCGCGTGCTAGCGCTCATCTCCGGCCAAGACGAACGGCTCCTCTCCTACGACGAAGTGCGCCGCCAACTGCGCGCCGTAGAGACCGCCCGGCAAGAACTCGCGTACATACCGCTAGACGCCATCGTCGGCAGCGTAGGCCGCTACCAGGACTTCACCCGACAGTTCATGCCGCGAAACGAAACCGACGAAGGACGCTGGGTGGGCGTGCAACGCGCCATGACCGGCCTAGCCGGCGTGCCGCCCATAGAGGTCTACCGCCTAGGCGACGCCTACTTCGTGAAAGACGGCAACCACCGCGTATCCGTCGCGCGGCAGCTAGGCGCGGACCGCATAGAGGCCTACGTCACCGAGGTCGCCACGCGCGTACCGTTCACTCCCGACATGAACCAGGACGACCTCATCGTCGCCAGCGAGTTCGCGCAGTTCCTCGAGCAGACCAACTTAGACGACCTAAGGCCCGGCGCCGACCTGCGCGCCACCGAACCCGGCAGTTACCCTGAACTGCTAGAGCACATCAGCGTGCACCGCTACTTCATGGGCATAGACCTCAGCCGCCCCGTGGAATGGCAAGAAGCCGTGGAGCACTGGTACGACGCCGTCTACCTATCCGTGGCGCGCGCCATAAGGCAACACGACCTGCTGGACGGCTTCCCCGGCCGCACCGAAGCCGACCTCTACCTCTTCCTCTCCGAGCACCGCGGCAAACTGCAACGCGAGTTCGGTTGGACGATCGGCGGCCCCCTCATCGCAGAAGGACTCGCGGCGCCCGGCCGCCGCTACACCGACCTAGAACAACAAGCCCACCTCCTAACCGACGAAGGCGCGCTGCCCGAACTCCTCAACAGCGTGCTGGTGGTCATGACGGGCGAGCCCACCGACGAGCACGTGCTGCGGCACGGTCTGGCGCTCGCCAAGCGCGAGGAGGCCGTGGTGTTCGGGCTCCTGCTGGTGGAAGAGTTCGATGGGCCCGCCCCCGAACCGTCCGTGAGCGCCCGGCAGCGCTTCGAAAGAGCCTGCGAGGAGGTCGGCGTGGAAGGGCAGTTCGCCGAAAGCAAAGCCGACACGCTCAAGGTCGCCGTGCGCGAAGTGCAGGCGCGCGCCAAGTACGCCGACGTGATCGTCATGCCTGTCGACGGCAAAGTCACGGGCGCCCTCATGCGCCGCTCGCCCCGGCCGCTGCTACTGGCCACCGCGGCCGACGAGAGCATGCAGCGGCCACTGCTCGCTTATGACGGCGGCGCCAAAGCCAACGAGGCGCTGTTCGCGCTCGCCTACCTGTCCGTGCGGCGCGGACTCGAACCCGTAATCGTGCACGTAGAGAGACGCGGCGCCGGGCTCGACCTCACACCCGAACCCAACCGCGGGCACAGCGACGACACCCTGCCCCGCGGCAAGGTAGAGGACGGCAGCCTAGCCAGAGCCGGCGAGTACCTACAGAAGCTCGGCGTGAAAGCAGACCTGGTCACGGCGCACGGCCCAGTGGCCGACACCATAGTGCGCGTGGCCAAAGAGCACGGCTGCGACGCCATCTTCCTCGGCAGCCACTCGCGCCTCAGGTGGTTAGAGGAGATGCTAGGCGGCGTGCTCGACGAACTGACCGAACGCACCGAGTTGCCGCTCGTAGTCACCTGACTGCGTCCTGCTAAGCTATACCGTCATGGCCAAGAACAACGCCCTACCCACTCACGCCGAGGATTTCAGCGGCTGGTACAACGACATCGTCTATCGCGCCGACATGGTCGACCAAGGCCCCGTGCGCGGCTCGATGATCATCAAGCCGTACGGCTACTCGCTGTGGGAGAACATCCAGAAGAACCTCGACGCCATGTTCAAGGCCACCGGGCACGAGAACCTCTACTTCCCCATGCTCATACCCATGAGCTTCTTCGAACGCGAAGCGCAGCACGTGGAAGGCTTCGCCCCCGAACTGGCGGTAGTAACGCACGCGGGCGGCAAAGAGCTCGAGGAACCCCTCGCCATCCGCCCTACCTCCGAGACCATCATCGGTGAGGCGTACAGCCGCTGGGTGCAGAGCTACCGCGACCTGCCGCTCCTCTACAACCAGTGGGTCAACGTCATGCGCTGGGAGCTCCGCACGCGGCCGTTCTTGCGCACCACAGAGTTCCTCTGGCAGGAGGGCCACACCGCCCACGCCACCGCCGAGGAAGCGCTGGCCGAGACGCAACTCATGCTGGACATCTACGCCGAGTTCGCTGAAGAGTTCGGCGCCGTGCCCGTTATCAAGGGCGAGAAGACCGAAGGCGAGCGCTTCGCCGGCGCCCTCATGACCCTCACCATTGAGGCCATGATGCGCGACGCGAAGGCGCTGCAATCAGGCACCAGCCACTACATGGGCGAGAACTTCTCGCGCGCGTTCGACATCACCTTCAACGACGTGAACAACGAGCAGGCGTACGCCCACACCACGTCGTGGGGCTTCTCCACCCGCTTCATCGGCGCCATCATCATGACGCACGGTGACGACAAAGGCCTGATCATGCCGCCTAGGCTGGCGCCCATTCAAGTTGCAGTTGTGCCTATCTACCGCGCCAACGACGAAGCCGCTAAGGCGCAGGTCATGGCCGTCGTGGATCAGCTGGCCGGCGACCTGAAGGGCGCCGGTGTGCGCGTGAAGGTCGACGACCGTGAGGGCCTCAGCCCCGGGCGCAAGTTCAACGAGTGGGAGCAGAAAGGTGTGCCCCTGCGCGTCGAGCTCGGCCCCAAGGACCTCGAGCAGGGCGTGGCGCTACTCGCCAACCGCATCACCGGCGAGAAGGAGCAGGTACCCCTCGCGGAGATCGCTGGCCGCATACCCGGCGCGCTCGAAGCCTTCCACGACGCGCTCTTCCAGCGCGCCGCCAGCTTCCGCGCTGATCACACGTTCCACGCAGATAGCTACGACGAGTTCAAGCAGTACGTTGAGCGCGGCTTCGTGTACGCCACCCACTGCGGCAAGGCCGAGTGCGAAGACGCCATCCAGGAAGCGACCAAGGCCACCGCGCGCTGCATACCCCTCGAGGGCCCCAGCGCGGAGGGCAGCACCTGCGTGAAGTGCGGCGAGCGGAGCGGTTACCCCCGCAAGGTCGTGTTCGCGAAGGCGTACTGATAGGCAGCCCAGGAACTAGTGGAAAGCAACCGACCAAGCACCGGCGGGGCTGAGGACCCGAAGGCGGCGTTCCAGCAGCGCGTGCAGCAGGCGCAGGTCGACATCCTGCGCATGGTGCTCCCTACCGGCGTGAAGGTCAGCTTCGGGGAGGGGCGCCGCGCGGCGGACATAGCCATGGTGCTCCTCACCGGCGAGCGCAACAAGGTCCTCTCCCTGCCCGCCCGCCTGGAGGACGAGCTGCAACTGCACGTGCACGTGGTGCGCAGCACCTTCGCCGGCAGTAAGTTCGAGCTGCTCCTCGTGTTCACCGAGCCGCTGGAAGGGCAATCGTTCCGTAACCCGGAACGCCGCGCAGCCCTGCGTCAGCAACTGGCGTACCTCGAGCGGCAAAGCGCCCGCGACGCGCCGCCGCTCGATACCGGCGATGACGCCTAAGCGCATGACCGCGGCGGGGCCGGCCGGAGCCGACCCAAGCGCACGCGGCACGCCCTGAGGCGCCCCGCCCCTACCTACATAGATCAGTGGTGCACACGGTCAGGTGCGCGTAATCGCGCTTGTCCTGCACCTGCAGCCTGAGGTACAGCCGCTGCGTGTCCGCGTCGAAGTAATAGCCAGTGTCCGCGCCGGTCCGCAGGGAGTTCAGTGACCCGTACGGCGGCACTAGGTTGCGGTTATCGATCCACCAATCACGATAGATGCGGGGCGCGGCGTGGGTGTAAGGCATGCTGACCACCATGGCGTCGCCGGCGCCGACGGAGCCCAACTCCACCGACAGCGCCCGCGGGGTGTTGCCCGCGAAGCGGTAGGAGTACTCGTTGCCGATCGGCAGCAGCGCCCGGAAGT
>JBBAFX010000198.1:0-4298 GCA_041655195.1 Trueperaceae bacterium | reverse complement strand
AAACTCCGCAACCATGACCGGTAGCGAGGGCCTCGGTTACGGAACGCAGATATCGCTCGACGGCGCATTCGCTGACGCCGCCGTGCTCCTCGACCGCGCCGCGGTAGAGGCGGTGCTGGAACGCATAGTGGCCGAGGTGGAACCCAAGCTGGAGCACAGCGTGGTGCCCGCAGCGGCGGTACACGATGCCGGCGTGGACGGCCTCAGCGCCGCCCTCATACAGGGCGAGACCGCTGCCACGCTGCACACCTTCCCCACCCTGCGCACGGTTACGTTGCACCTCTTCTCCGCTCACGACATCTCGCTAAGCACCACCACCCGCATGTTCATCGACGTGTTCCGGGTGGGACGGTTCCAGAGCGCCGTGCGCGCCTTCGGCCACTACCCGCCACGTGAGCCCGAGCAGCTACGGCTAGCGCTAGCCGGCGCCCGAGACTACGTGCGCATCCGGGTCGCGCCGTCCGCCACGGTCACCATTTAGGGGTCGGCGTGGCCGACAGTTTCGTTCTAGCCCTCGACCAGGGCACCACCAGTTCACGCGCCATCCTCTTCGGCGCCGATGGCCGCGTTGTGGCGTCCGCTCAGAAGGAGTTCGAGCAACACTACCCGCGTCCTGGCTGGGTGGAACACGACCCGCTAGACCTCTGGTCCAGCCAGATGGGTGTGGCCGCGGAGGCCCTCAGCCGTGCGGGCGTTGCCCCCAGCCGCGTGGCCGCCGTGGGTATCACCAATCAGCGCGAGACCACCGTCATATGGGACCGCAAGACGCTCGAGCCGATCGCTAACGCCATCGTCTGGCAGGACCGCCGCACCGCGCCCCAGATCGAGAAACTCAAGAGCCAGGGCGTGGAGGACCTAGTGCGCTCCCGTACCGGGCTGCTGCTCGATCCGTACTTCTCCGCCACCAAGATCGCCTGGCTGCTCGATAACGTCGACGGCGCCCGCCAGCGCGCCGAGCGCGGGGAGTTAGCGTTCGGCACCGTCGATAGCTGGCTCACCACCAGACTGACCGGCGGCGAGCACGTCACGGACGTCACCAACGCCTCCCGTACCCTGCTGTACGACATCCACGAGCAGCGTTGGGACCACGAGCTCCTCGAGCTGTTCCAGGTGCCTCGCGCGCTGCTGCCGAAGGTGGTGCCCACCTCTGCTCGCGTGGCAGAGGTGCAGCAAACGCCCCTGGCGGGCGTGCCGCTAGCGGCGCTGGTAGGCGACCAGCAGGCCGCCACCTTCGGCCAAGCGTGCTTCAACCCCGGCCAAGCCAAGAGCACTTACGGCACCGGCTGCTTCCTCATGCTAAATAGCGGGGCGGAGGCCGCGGAGTCGCCCTCACGCCTCCTCACCACGGCGCTGTGGCAGCTCGAAGGGCAGCCACTGGAGTACGGCCTGGAGGGCAGCATCTTCATGGCAGGCGCCGTGGTGCAGTGGCTCAGGGACGGCCTCGGCATCATCCGCACCGCGGCCGAAGTCGAGCAGCTGGCCCTTTCCGTGCCTGACAGCGGCGGCGTGACCTTCGTGCCGGCCATGACGGGCCTGGGCGCGCCCCACTGGGACCCGCACGCCCGCGGCACCGTGTTGGGCATCACGCGCGGCACCACAGCCGCCCACTTAGCGCGCGCGGCTCTAGAAGGCATAGCCCTGCAAGTGGCCGACGTGGTGGACGCCATGGCGCACGACTCCGGTGTGCCGCTCACCGAGCTCCGCGTGGACGGCGGCGCTGCCAGCAACGA
Organism: Trueperaceae bacterium; assembly: GCA_041655195.1. Classification (GTDB taxonomy): domain Bacteria; phylum Deinococcota; class Deinococci; order Deinococcales; family Trueperaceae; genus JAAYYF01. The sequence continues at coordinate 2,568 of JBBAFX010000198.1, read as the reverse complement.
CCTGCTCATGCAGCTCCAGGCGGACCTGCTGGGCGTGACGGTGGTCAGACCCGAGGTTACCGAGACCACCGCGTTGGGCGCCGCTTACCTGGCCGGCCTGGCTGTCGGGGTGTGGCCAGACGAGGTTGCGATCGGTGAGTTGTGGCGCGAGGACCGGCGTTTCGAGCCGCGCTTGGCGTCGGAGGAGCGCCGTGAACTGCGGGGCCGCTGGCGCGCCGCGCTGAAACGAGCTGAGGGTTGGGCGGCAGAGAGCGATTCCTGACGCGTTAGTGGCGGAGAGCGGTTCCTGAGCCGTTAGTGGCAGAGCGCCGTTCCTGACCCGTTAGCGGCAGGGTGCCTGCCAAGCCAACGGCTGCCGGCGCGGTACACTAGCAGGCGGCGTGCCGGGATGGCGGAATGGTAGACGCCGCAGACTTAAAATCTGCCGATCGCAAGGTCATGCGGGTTCGAGTCCCGCTCCCGGCACCACCATCTTCACATCACTGAACTCCGTGACACCCAGGTCCCCGCTGGTCATACTGGTTGCCGGTGTGGGCATGACCAGCAGCCCGGTGCCCGCCATGTACCCGAAGTGGCCCAGGGTCAGGCTCTCGCCCTGACCAGCATGGGGCATGGTCCCGGCGCCGCTGCATGTGCAGTAGCCGCCGTCCAGCGCTGAGTTGCAACCGCAGTGTGTTGGCATGCTCCCCCTCTCGCCTCCCCAGAAAGCCCTAAATGACCGCTGCCCGCCGCGGAAGGCGGCAGCGCTCTTGAGTGGTGGGGCTCTCGAGTGGAGGGGACGCCGTTGGAAGCCGGCGCCCCAGTTCCCCCTACCAGCGGTGCGGGACTCTGGCGCCGCTGACTGACCCAGAAGGTAGCAAGCCCGTGCTTAAAAACTACTTAAGGCGATGTTCCGAACCGGGCACCCTGCGGCCGCAAGCACTCTGGCTCGGCCGGTCGGCCGCGGTGACTCTCCCCCCTTCGTGATCCGCTCAGACTGTTACCCTCGGTCACATGTTCACAGGCTCAAGTTCCCCCGACCGACCTGAGGCTCGGCTTGATGCCAGCTATTCCCGTCTCTCGCTCCGCGCCCGAGGACTAACGGGCGCGTTAGTCGGCCTGGTGCTGACCATGGCGGCCTGCGCCAGTCCAGGTGGCGGGGACGGTCCACCGCAAGGCGACCCTACGGGCCAGTGCGCGGTGAAGCTGACCAGCGACGTGACCACCCCGCTAACGCTCAGCGACTCTTCCGCGGGTTGCGACTACCTGGTGGAGGGCGAGCTCCGCGTGAACAGCACCCTGACGATAGAGCCCGGCACGGAGGTGCGCTTCGCTCAGGACGCCCGTCTCACCTTCAGCGGCGGTGGCAGCCTGCACGCGGTGGGTGCAGCCGAGAACCGGATCCTCCTCAGAGGGCAAGCCGATGAGCACGGTTACTGGTACGGTTTGTGCTTCAGTGATTCTGGTCCGAGCCGCCTGGAACACGTTGACCTGATGAACGCCGGGAAGGTCTTCAGCGGCGGCAGCGTGGTGTGCAGAGGCGGTATCGGCTCGGTGGGAACGTTCACTAGCGGGCCAGTCAGTATCCTCCATACCCACATCAGCGGCGCCAGCACCTCCGGGTTGGACGCCGCGCTGTTGACGCTGGGCGCCTTCGAGCGCAACGTGTTCTCGGACAACCTTGAGTACGGCGTGAGGGTCTCCGCCGCCTTCGCTTCACACCTGGACGTGGACAGCGATTACACCGGGGCCTCCGTGGGCGCGCCTAACGGCCGCGAATTCGTGTATCTGACCGGGCGCTTGAACGAACCTGGCAGCACCCACACCTGGGACCGTCTCAACGCACCGTACTTGACGGGCGGCGATGAGGAACCGTACGGCGAGTACGTGATCATCGATAACGACTCGCACGTGATCATCGCGCCCGGCGCGACCTTCTACTTCGGTGAGCGAGGCGGCATCACCGTGGACAGAGGGGCGACGCTGACCGCGACCGGAACCGAAGCCGAGCGGGTCGTCTTCACCGGTGTAGTGGAGGAACCCGGTAGCTGGCTCGGACTCCTGACCAGAGACGCCGCACTGCACCTCGAATGGGCCGAAGTCAGTTGGGCGGGTGCTGAGAGGGTGGGTTACGCCGGCAACGTTCTGATAACCGGAGCCAGAACCAACCAGACGAGCTACGTGAGAAGGACCCTCCTGCAAGGCAGCGCCGCCTGTGGGCTCTACGCCAACTCGACCACGGCGGCTTACCTCGAGCACGAAGAGAACCAGTACGCCGGCAACGCTACCGACCAATGCTTGCCGTGAAAGCCAGCCTGAGAAGCTGAAGCCGAACGGCGCAGCACCGTAAGAGAAGAGGACGCGGCTCCTGAAGGAACCGCGTCCTAGTCTTGGTAGCGATGGACGGGATCGAACCGTCGACCTCACGATTATGAGTCGTGCGCTCTCACCAGCTGAGCTACATCGCCACGACGTTGGTACTGCCATGTGGGGTAGGTCCCCACCCGGACACATCTTGGCATGCTGGCCGCGTGCCTAGATGAACCAGCCTGAAGAGTATACCCGGTTGGCGGCCGCTTGCCAGTCCCT
>JBBAFX010000197.1:0-4305 GCA_041655195.1 Trueperaceae bacterium | reverse complement strand
CACGAGCACAACACCATAGGAGTTATCAACATAGACTCGCCACGTATATGGGCATTTGGAAAAGCTAATGACGAGGATCGTAGGGAGAGTGTGTATGTTATGTGCGCGACTACGATACAGCGGATAGCTGTGGCGATTATCGATTCAATTGTGTTTGAATACGAACTAAAAGAGGAGGCGGCATGACTCGAAAGCCACAGCAACGTACGTGGGAGCAGTACGAGAAGCAACTCAACGCTTGGCTGGATGGAAAAGCCAGCATCCAAGATGTTCGCCGTGCCGACCCCCTATCCGATGCCTCACAACGCATTGCGGTGGCAGCGGCACGAAGGTACAGGGAGCAAGCTGCTGCGGGCGGGGCGAAGCGCAAGTAGGGTAAGGCAAAATGCACCCTGGTAAAGGGTTACGTGGTCACCGAGATCAACGAGGCGCTCGGCTTGGCGCCTCCGGCCGCAAAAGGCGCCCGCTAGGTTCACTACCCCCAATGACTACCCCCAATTCAGCGGAGCGTCGTGTAGTATCGGGGTAGGCGCTTGATGGGGCGATTGGTTTGTTTCGTGCTGGACACGATGTAAACGGGCGTGGCCCGGTCGGGCGGAGCAGTTGGTTTCACCATTCGTAATCGGCAGGTCGTCGGTTCAAATCCGACCGTTGGCTCCAACAGAAAGCCCGTCTAGGACGCAGTTCCTGGGCGGGCACTTTTCTTGCGGTGAGGCGTTTTCGCGTTTGACCCCCTGTATTGACCCCCATCTGCCTTGAGTTTGAGCGGCAATATGGTTACGGCTCCCTAAGAGATAGACCAACAAGGCCGACTCCCGTGATGGCGAGAAGCAGAGTGCCTGGGAAATAGATCCACGCTGGTATAGAGAACAGCTCTAGTGACCGATGATTCTGGATTATGTCGGTGGCGCCGGCCGATTCCCAAAGACTTCTGCACAGGTCGTACTCGGGGCTGCCGTCGGTCTGGTGCTCTAAGCAGTCGATAGTCCGAGTAATCCTGAACACCTTGGCGGACTGAAGCCACGCCTTTGCCCCTTGCCTACTTCCGCCCCACGAGTTAACGGCGCCCGCGTACGCAAGAATAATCGCAACTGACACGAGCGTAAGGCCTAGTACATGCTTCTTCATTTTCCCCCCATGCGCTTTTGGCATTAATCATTAGCCTTGCCACCTTGGCCGTCCCGGGGTGCGCTATGTAGCTATTTGGACTGCCTCCGTCTTGTTCCCCGTGCCTTACGATCTCCTTGTGAAGCGCCTACTACGTCGCGGTCTCGGGCTACTCCTCATCGTCATGGCCCTCGGCATCGTCGCCGGCAAACTCTGGCTCGAGTACGACGGCCCCTACCTAGAGGCGCTAGACCCGTACCCGTTCTGCCAGGAAGCGCAGGTCGCTCTCGACGAGGACCGCGTGCTAGACGCCATAGAACTGGCCGAAGCATCCGACTGCCCCGAACAGCTCACCGCCGCCAACTCAAGATGGAACGAGCTGGGCGCCGTGTTCCAGCGCTGCGTCGACGGCATCTGGACGGGCAGAGGCGAGGACACCGCCGGCATCTCCTGCGCAATAGCCAGCGACCTGATTGTCTTCGGCGACGTGCGTGACCTCAGCCGGCAGGGCGTGGCGTGGTTCAGGGGTGAGGAGACCGATACGTTGCTGGTGGCGCTCTCGGGCGCTGGCATCGTGCTCACGTTCGCGCCGCAGCTCGGGGCCGGAACGTCGCTGCTCAAGGGCGCCCGCCGGGCCGGCGCGGTCTCCGAGCCGCTCGCCAAGAATGTGGCCAAGCTCGTGCAGGACGGCGCGTGGCGGCCCCTGGCGGGTCTGCTCACCGACGCCGGCCGTATAAGCGCCAAGGTCGGGCCCGCCAAGGCTACGCGCATGCTGAGGTACGCGGACGACGCCGACGAGCTGGCGACCGTAGCCAAGTTCGCGGACGCCGCGCCGAGCCCGCTGCTAGGGCTCAAGTGGGGCGGTAAGAGCGCCGCGCGCATGACCGACGACGTGCTCTACCGGGAAGCGCTCAAGCGCGGGCCCGAAGGCGTACAGCTGGCCATGCAACGTGGCGGTAAGGCGCTGCTGGCCCGCCAGCCGCTGGTGGTGTTCGCGGCCAAGAGCCTTTACAAGAACCCCGAGGCGGTGCTGGCGGCCATCGCGGCCATAGTCGCTTTCCTGCTGCGCTGGTTCGACTGGCAGTTCGTGCTGATACTCGCGCTTGTTCTCGGGTCGGTGGGGGCGTTCCTCAACCGTCCGCGCTCAAGGCGGCGCGCGGTGAGTTACCGTAGCGCCTGATGTCGACCTCCGTACGTACACTCTTCATCGGCATAATCGGGGGGTTCTTCGGCAGCCTGGTAGGGCTCGGGGGCGCGGTGGTCATCATCCCGCTCCTCACTGGCTGGGCGCGGGTCACGCAGCATAAGGCGCACGTCACGAGCCTAGTGGCGGTGGTGTTCACCGGCATCGTCGGCGCCATCTCGTACGCGCGTGGTGGGGCGGTCGACCTGCCCCTGGCGCTCGCGGTAGCGGCGGCAGCCACGGTTTCGGCGATAGTCTCGGCAACGTTCTCTGAGAAGGTGCCCGCCTTGGTCCTAAGGAGGATCTTCGGGGGCCTCATAGTCATCACGTCGCTCGTGCTGCTCTTCGGCATCGACTTCCCCGGCAGCGGCATACATGGCACGGCCCGCTACGCGGCTGGCATCGGGCTTGGCCTAATGTCCGGCGTGCTCACCGGGCTGCTCGGCATCGGGGGAGGGGCGTTCGTGGTGCCCATCCTGGTGCTCGGCTTCGGGCTCGATCAGCACCTGGCGCAGGGCACCAGCCTGGCCGTCATGATCCCGGCGGGCATAGCCGGCACCCTGGTGCACTGGCGGGCCGGCAGGCTCGACTTCAGCCTCATCTGGGGCCTGGTAGCGGGGGTGGTGATCGGCGCTTTCATGGGCGGTCAGTTCGCCCTGGTGCTCCCGGAAAGGCCATTGCAGATCATCTTTGGCGTCATACTCATCTGGATGGGCCTGCGCTACCTGGGCGTCAAGTTCGGTGAGCCGCCGGCCAAGACGGGAGAGAGCACGTGACGACCGAAGGCGCCAAGGAGCCGGGCAACGGCACGAACCACGGCACGGAGAAAGCGGCCGGCACCGAGCACCACGAGGCTCACGATGCCAGCAACGTCTCCTCACGCGGGCCGTTCAAAGAGCCAGTCAACTCCATAACGCATCTGGTCGGCGCGGTGCTGGCGCTGGTGGCTACGGTGCTACTGCTCATCGTCAGCGACGGCAGCCCCCGCACCATGATCAGTCTGGCCATCTTCGGCCTCTCGTCGGTCATGCTCTTCAGCGCCAGCACCCTGCTGCACGCGGTGAGGGCCGGGCCGACGCTGGAGCGCTGGCTCAGGCGCCTCGATCACGCCGCCATCTTCGTGCTCATCGCGGGCTCGTACACGCCCATAGCGCTCATCGCCATGCAGCCCGACTTCTCGGGTTGGGGCTGGACGCTCTTCGGCATCGTGTGGGGCATAGCTATCGCGGGACTGGTCTTCAAGCTGCTCTGGATCAACGCGCCGCGCTGGCTCTCCACGGCCCTTTATCTGGCAATGGGTTGGCTCGTGGTGGTGGCCATAGTGCCGGTGGCGCGCTCGCTGGGCGTGACCAACATGGGCTGGCTCATCCTGGGCGGCGTGTTCTACACGGTGGGAGCGGTCATCTACGCCCTCAAGAAGCCCAACATCTGGCCCGGGGTCATCGGCTTCCACGAGTTGTGGCATCTGTTCGTCTTAGCTGGGTGGGGGAGCCACCTAGTGATAGTGTTCCGGCTTGCTACGTTGAGTAACTGAACTCTGAGCATTTGATAATACGCGCAACTCTCAAACCCGGGCCGGTCCAGCCTGGAGAGCGCTAGAGCAATGCCGGCGACCGCATCGCGGCCCCACACATAGAGGAGCGCGCGCCGACGATGCCGCCGAACGCGCGCTCCTTTCCAGAGCCTATTCGCTTCCGGAACCTGATCGCTGCCGAGCTACCCTCAGAACCTCTCGGTAACGCTCTTCATCTCCATGAAGTTCTCGAGGTACTTGGGGCCACCGGCCTTGGTGTTCGAGCCCGACAGCTTGAAGCCGCCGAACGGCTGCACGCCCACCAGGGCGCCGGTGATCTTGCGGTTGAGGTAGAGGTTGCCGGCCTGGAACTCACGGCGAGCCTTCTCGAGGCGCTCGCGGTTGTTGCTGATCACGCCGCCGGTGAGGGCGTACATGGTGCCGTTGGCGATCTCGAGGGCGTGATCGAAGTCGCGCGCCTTCATGACGGCCACGACCGGCC
>JBBAFX010000196.1:0-4316 GCA_041655195.1 Trueperaceae bacterium | reverse complement strand
GGATCGCCTGCGGACTGCCGAGCAGCGCCCTGGCTATAGCGAGGCGCTGCCGTTGCCCGCCCGAGAGGCCGCCGCCGTCCTCGCCGAGTTCCGCGTCAAGCCCGCCCGCTAAGGCCCGCACGACCGAATTGAGGCCCACCGCCTCAAGGGCCTTCCATAGCTCCTCGTCACTCGCGCCGCGGCCCATGGATAACACGTCGCGCAACCGCCCGGAGATGATGCCATGATCTTGCGGCACGTACGCTAACCGCCTGCGCAACTCAACTTCGTCCAGGACGCTGAGGGGCGTGCCGGCGAGCAGCAAACGCCCGGCCGACGGTTCGTCGAAGCGCAGCAGCAGGCGCAGGAGGGTGGTCTTGCCGCTGCCGCTGGGGCCGCTGACCACGACCAGGCCGGTCGTCGGCAGCGACAGTGACACGTCTTCCAGAACGGGCTCGCCGGGCCGGTACGAGTACGCCACGCGCTCAAGCTCGATTAGAGGGGCCGCGCCAGCGTCTCGACCGGTGTCCCGACCGGTATCCCGACCGGTGTCCCGCCTGGCGGCCTCGGTGCGCGCCACCACCGCTGGTGAGGAAACGAACGTCACCGGACCGGCGGTGTGCGCGCCGGCCGCCGCGGTGGGAGCCGGCGGTGCGCCAGCGGCGTCGGACGGGGCTGTCGCTACGTTTCCGGCAGCCGCGGGGGTGGCTTGTCCGGCCAGCGCCGTGAGCCGCTCCTCGGCCGCCGCCGCCTGCCGCATGAGCGCGTAACCGTGCGGCAGCAGCTGGGTGGGGGTGGAAGCCAGCGCCACCAGCGTTATGAACGAGATGACCTCGCCCACGGTCAAAGCGCCGCGCTCTACGCCCGCCACGAGGAAAACCACTAGTACGCCGATGGCCGTGAACACTAGCACCTGCGTGAGCGGTACCTGCAGTCCGGCTATGAGGCTCCGCTGCGTCATGGCGCGCTGCACGGCATGGTTGGCGGGCTCGAAGCGGCGCAGCATGAACGCGCGGGCGCCGAAGGCCCGCACCAGCTCCTGGTGCCTGAGGCCCTCCTGCAGGTGCCTGCCCACCTCCTCGCTCTGAGCCATGGAGCGGTCAGCCGCGCGCTGCAGGTAGCCGCCCACCCAGCGCAGCACGAGCACGGTGGGCAGCGCTAACGCCACCAGCGTCAGCGCGGCACGGGGGTCTGCCCGCACCAGCAGCACCAGGATCAGCAGTAGGGTCACGCTTTCGGCTATGAGCGTGCCGAGGCCGAACCTGAAGAACGTTTCGACCTCGCGCAGGTCGTTGATTATGCGGCTGGCTAGGCCCCCGGACGTGCCAGGCAGCCTGCCCGGCGGGCCATCCATGAGGTTCGTGTAGAGCCGACTGCGCCACTGTGCGCTTAGCTCCGCCGCTGCGCGGCCCATTAGAGCGTCCTGCGCCCACAGCGCCAGGCTGCCGCCTATGGCCACCAGCGCCGCCACGCCAAGCACGCGCGGCAGCGCCGACGTGTCCTGCGCCTGCAGCACCTGGTCGAAGAGAGGCGTCACGAAGAGCGGCACGATGGCTACGCGCGCCACGCCGTTCAGTACCGCCGCCAGGCTGCCTAACAGCGCCGCTGGGCTGCGGGGGAGAAGCATGCGCCTCATGGTTCGGTCGCGGGGGTTGGGATGGCGGCGTAATTGGCGGCTTGCTCGCTGCCGGTGCCCGGTCCGCTGCCAGTAGGCGGAACACCTCCGCCCCCGGGCGCCAGGCCGCTACGCTCCAGCACCAGCTGCACCAAAGTTCGGGCCGCGCCCGGGCCGGGCATGGTGGCGTGCAGTCGTTCGCGGCGTCGCGCCAGGTCCGCCTCGTCAGCCAGCAGGGCCAGCGCCCTCTCGGCCACCAGCTCGGGGCTTATGCGGCCGCGCAGTTCGGTCATAAGCTCCTCGCCGCTGATGCGGTTGGGCAGCGACACGGGTACCTTCAGCCCCTCCACGAACAGCTTCACCGCGTAACGCTTGAGGTAGCGGCCCACCAGCGGCACCAAGCCCAGCCAGTGGCCGGCGCCCTCGAGCGGTATGAGCTCGGGTTGGTTCATGGGCAGCAGCACCAACGCCGGCACGCCCGCTACGCCGAGCTCCAGCGTGTTGGTGCCGGGGATGGTTATCGCCAGGTCGGCTGCGCGCATGTGCGCGTAGCGGGCCTCCTCGTCGACCAGCTCGAGGCGGGCGCCCGAAGGGGTGATGACCGCGCCGTCCTCCAGCCTGCCAGAGGCGCCGCCCAGGGTGGCGGCGTGCACGCCCGCCACGCCGTCCTTCACGGTCTGCTCCTTCAGGAGCCGGCTGACGGGCCACACGAAGCGGGCGCCCGGCAGCGCGGCCGCCAACTGGTCAGTCACGGCGATCATCAGGGGTATGAGGTGCAGAGCGAAGCCGTCCCGGCTGCCGCCGAAGAGCAGCACGTGCGGGCTGCCGCGCTCCGCCACGGGTGCGCTGGCCTTCACGGCGTCGGCCACCAGGTTGCCGACTGCTGAGGTTAGGTCAGACGGAGCGCCGCCCCTTAGCGCGCGCTTGCGCACAGTGTCGTCGGGTACTAGCAGGCCCGCCAGTCCCGCGTGCCAGTACGGCTCGAACGAGTAACGGTACGCGGGGTAACCGAGGCGTTTACCCAGCGCCACTGCCATAGCGCCGTTGCCGCCCAGGCCTATGACCACGCCGCCGTCACCCTGGCCACCTGCGGCGCGGTCCGAACCGCCTCGCTGCGCGAGCTGCACGAGCGGCTCAGGCGCGGCCCCCACCGCGGCCGCCCGTAGGTACTGAGCGGGCGTACTGAGGGCGTCGGGTTGGAACGTTGCAGCGATGGCGGGTTCGTTGCCGCCCGCGAACTGACACGGTATGAGGCTAATGGACACGTCAAGGTCCGGGTAGTTAGCGCGCAGCTCGTCGAGCACGGGCCTCACCCAGGTGTACAGCTCGCCCGGGCCGTTGCTGACCAGCACCACCTGAGCCACGTCAGCCGCCCGACACGAAGCGGGAGATACCCCGCCGGCTGGAGCGCACGAACTCCAAGATCTGTGCCGCGCCGGCGTCTACGGCGGCTAGTTCCTCAAGCGCGTCTAGCTCGCGCCGTCGCACGTGGCGCAGCGCGGCCTCGAGTACGGCGTAACGCTCGCCCACCACACCATGGCGTAGCAGGCCCACGCGGTTCAGGCGGTAGTGCAGGGCGGGGTTGCCGCGGGCCATGCTGTAAGGCAGCACGTCGCGGTTAGCGGCGCTACCGGCACCGAACATGGCATAAGCGCCTACCCGGCCGAACTGGTGCATCATGCTGCCCGCGCCGATAACGGCGTGGTCACCCACCTGCACGTGCCCGCCCAGCTGCACGTGGGTGGTGAGGGTGCAGCCGCGGCCCACGTCGCCGTTATGCGACACGTGCGCGTAGCTCATGACCAGGCTGCCGGCACCCACGCGGGTAGCGTTGCCCTCGCCCGTGGCGCGGTGCACGGAGACGAACTCGCGCAGCTCGACACCGTCCTCGATGACCGCGTGGCTGGGTTCGCCGTGGAAGCCCGTGTCCATGGGCTCGCCTCCCACCACAGCGTACGGGCCCAGCTTGCAGCCCGCCCCCACGCGGCTGCCGTTCAATAGGACGGTGCCAGGCAGCAGGACGGTGCCGGCGCCGACCTCAACGTCGGCCTCCACCACCACGTTGGCGCCCACCTGCACGCCGGGGTGCAGCCGGGCGCCCGCGGCGATCGTGGCGCTGGCAGCTACCTGCAACTGGCTTGTAGCGGACACCTTGAGGCGCGGCTCAGCGCGCGTACATGAAGGAGAGAGTGGCTTCGGCAGCGACCTCTTCTCCCACCAGCGCGCGCGCCTCCACCCGGCAGATGCCGCGGCGGAAGAGCGTGATCGTGCCGGTGAGGCGCAACTGGTCGCCAGGCACCACGCGGCGGCGGAACTTGGCGCCGTCCACGGTGGTGAGGTACCCGACGCCGCCGCCCTCGGTCTGGCCCTCACGGACCGCCAGCCCCACGGCGGCGGCTTGAGCCAGTGCCTCGATGATGAGAACACCGGGCATGACGGGCTCATCGGGGAAGTGGCCCAGGAAGAACGGCTCGTTGTGAGACACGTTCTTGATGCACTCGAAGGAGTCCCCGCTCTGGGACACGAAACGGTCGACCATCAGGAACGGGTAGCGGTGCGGAAGGATGGCTCGGATATCGACGGCCATGGGGCTAAGTGTAACGCAAGGCGTGCGCCCCGCTCAGCGTCGGTGACGTCACAGCGCCACCGCTGGGGCGCTGGCGTGGATCTTGTTGAGGAGCGTGGTGGCCAGCGCCAGCGAGCGAACGTCGTCGTCGAGGGT
>JBBAFX010000195.1:0-4361 GCA_041655195.1 Trueperaceae bacterium | reverse complement strand
AACCCCTGAACGTTAGCTGAGCCGAGCCACTGACCCGGGCGACCAAGCCGGGCGCAAGGCCTTATCCGACGTAGTGCACCGGGCCCCTAAGGGGGCCCGGCTTCTTCGTCCTCCCGCGGTGCGCCCGTCTGGTGATCTCGTTTCCGGCCTCTCGCCCAGCCGATCAAAGCCACCCCGCCGCCGATCATGGCGAGGGGTACCAGCCAGCGTGCCAGTCCGCCACCCGGGTCGTTGGCCAGCAGGGTTATGCCGGCCCATACAAGCGCCGGCCACAGAGCCCAGCGGCCACCGCCTTTCTCCCGCGGGATGAGGTAGATGTACGTGAACGTGGCGGTCATGCCCAGCAGGAAGATGCTGCCACCGTCCCAGCGCGGCAGCAGCGTGTCTACGCCCGCCACCAACGCGAGGGTGGTGAGCACCCCCGCCGGTATGAGCGCCCAACCGGTTCGTTGCCGCCCCAGCGGTGAGTACCAGTAGACGAGCATGAACGCCAGCGCTGCGAAGCCGAGGAACACGGAGCCCGACAGGCGCGTGAGCGTGGAGGTGGCGATGATGCCGATGACGCCGTGGACCCCGATGCGCCACCCGAGCGGCACGCGCCCTTCGAGGGTGCGCCACAAGAAGCTAGCCAGCAGCACGTAACCCGCCAGCCACACCAGCTCCACGAACGCGTTGCCGGGCGTGAGCCTGGTGATGAGCATGAGCCCGCCCACGACCAGCAGGGCCAAGCCTAGGCGGTTCGACTTCACGCGCGCGCCTCGCCCTGTTGCGCCTTAAGCGGCGCCCTCACGCGCACGGTGGTGCCCGCGCCGGGCGCGCTGTTGATCTCTAACCGACCCTCGAGGCCGGTCACTCTTTCGTACATAGACCTCAGTCCCAGGTGCCCGGGGTACGAGGCGGTGGGGTCGAAGCCGACGCCGTCGTCCGAGATGACCAGGTCGAGGTACTCGCTGCCTGCGCCCATGACCGTATCGGCTGTGACCGTGACCTGACTGGCGCCAGCGTGCTTGGTGACGTTATGGAACGCCTCCTGCGCTACCCGTAGGAGCACCTGCTTGGCCGCGAACGCCAGCTCCGGTTCGGGGCCAAGGTTGCGCTGCGTGGCGAGGCCGTGGCGTAGCTCTAAGCCGTCGAGCTGCCTGTGCAGGGCACCCATGAGCCCCACCTCGGCCAGCGCTTCGGGCCTGAGCTCGAAGATCAGGGCGCGCATCTCGGTCAGCGCCGCTTCAGCCAGCTCGATGACGGTGTCCAGCGCGGTGGCGGAACGCGTGGCGCCTTCCGGCAGGTGCTTCTGAGCCGCGTGCGCGGTGAGCACCACGGAGTAGATGGCCTGGCTGACCGAGTCGTGCAGCTCGCGGGCCAGGTGGCGCCGCTCCTCGTCGGCCGCCTCGTCGCGCGCCAGGTCGTACAGCCGGGCGTTCTCCAGCGCCACGGCCGCCTGAGCCGCCAGGCCGCTGATCCAGCGCAGCCGTTCCTCGTCCCAACCCGTCGCAGGCGGCGCCACCGCCTGCAGTACCCCCACCACCCGGTCGCGCACCCGCAGCGGTAAGGCGAGCGCGTCGCCTTCCACCACCGCGTGCGGCGCCACCTGCGCGGCCAGCGGCGCGCCGGCATCCGGGCGGATGGTGGGCAGGCCCGGCGCCAGGTCCTCCACCTCGGGCTGCTCGCCGCGCCGCACTAGCGTTGTCAGGTGCCCCTGCGGGTCGAGCTCCAGCACCTCCGCCCAGAGCGTGTGCGCAGGCGCGATGAGCTGGTCCAGCACGGCCTCCAGCTGTGGGATCAGTTCGCTGGTGATGGCCACGGTGTTGGAGAGTTCCAGCAGCGAGCGCAGCTCAGTGGTGCGCGCTGCGACCTGCGCCTCGAGCCGGTCCTGGGCGCCGGAGATGCTGTCGGCCATGGCGTCGAACGAGCGCGAGAGCTCACCCAGCTCGGAAGGGTCGGCGGAACCGACGCGCGCCTTGAGGTCGCCGGCGGCCAGGGCGCGGCTAGCCTGAGTGAGCTTGTTGATGGGTTCGATAAGCAGTGCGCGCGAGAAGGCGGTGGCCGCCAGCAACGTCACGGCCGTTATGACCGCCAGGTTGATGAGGGTGCTGCGCAGGATGGCGCCTACGGTGGCGCGGTCGGCTTCGGCCAGCGCTTGCCCCACGGTGGCGGGGTCGCCGGGTAGGGGAGCGGTGTCGAGGCCCGCGGCGCCTATGCCCACCGCGGCGAGGGCGCGCCAGAGGAGGACGGCGGTGGCGGCCGCCAAGACGAAGACGACGCCCAACAGCAGGAGCGTCAGTCGCGACGAGAGGCGTTGATGCCAGCGCAGTTCGTCCGAGACGGACTCAGAGCTCACGCACCACCCACCCCTCGCGGCCCGCGGCGTTGGCGCACGCGGTGAGCTGCTCGCTCACGGTTCACGTACGACCCAGCCCTCGCGGATGGCGTGCAGGGCGGCCTGGGTGCGGCTCTTGAGGCCGAGCTTGGAGAGCATGTTCGAGACGTGCGACTTGACGGTGGCTTCGCTGATGCCCAGCTGCTGAGCCACGCCCTTGTTGCTGGCGCCTACCGCCACCAGCTTCAGCACTTCCAGCTCGCGGTCGGTCAGCGCCTCTCTCACCTCTGGCGCCCTGACCTCGCGCACTAGGCGCTGCTGGGCGCGGGGGTCCAGGCGCACCTCGCCGCGGGCGGCTGCGCGCACGGCTTCGAACAGCTCATCCGGACGCGTCTCCTTGAGCATGTAGCCGCTGGCGCCCGCCTCCACCACGTCGATAACTAAGCGGTCCTCAAGCACGCTGGTGAGGGCCACCACCTCGACCTCAGGATGGTCGCGGCGGATAGCGCGAGTGGCGTCTACGCCGTTCATGACCGGCATGAGCAGGTCCATGACCACCACGTCGGGCATGAGTTCCGCCACGCGGGCCAGGGCCTCCTGGCCGTTGGCCGCTTCGCCCACCACTTCCAGGTCGTCCTCCAGGTCGAACGCCAAGCGCAGGCCGCGCCTGACGACGGTGTGATCGTCGACCAGCAGGATGCGGCTGGGCGGTTGGTTGGCTTCAGTCATCGAACTACTCCGTGTTGGACGTGCGGGCGGCCCGCTCCTGATGGCGTTGAGGGCCAGGGCTCTGCGCGGCGCACGTAGCCTTGCGGCAAGCCTACCGGTAGCGCACTCCGCTTGCCTCCACCTTTGGGATGAGCGCGGGGGTAGCCCGAAGGTGGACGGGATGACCATCTCCCCGCCGATGCGCGGCGCGGGCCCGCGAACGTACCTTGGTTACAGCACGGCGAGGAGCCAGCGGGGCACGCCGCTAAGCGCACACTTTCACCCCACTCTTTCTTGGGGGCATGGGAGGCGACAATGAACGTAACGACCGACAACAACGGTGGGACCGCACGCGGCAAGAACAGCAACCGCATGCTCCCCGGACTACTCCTGATAGGCCTGGGCCTACTGGTGCTCTTCACTAACCTGGGCCTCTCCATAGTCGGCAACATCCTCACCACCGCCATCTTCGCTGGCCTGGCCTACTTCGTGTACCAGAACGGTGTACGCACCGGCCGTCAGGGCATGAAGCTCCTGGCCATACCCATTGCCGGACTGGCGCTGGTCACCCTCCTGCCCGGCCGTGCCACGGGCGCGCTGTTCCTGGCGCTCATCGGCCTGGCGTTCGCGGTGGTGTGGCGCACGGACCAGAAGCGCTGGTGGGCGGTCATTCCGGCCGGCGCTTTCGCCAGCCTGGCGGCCACCGCCGGCCTCAGCGGCCTCCCCGGTAACGTCGGCGGCTTCGTGTTCCTCGGCGGGTTGGCCGCCACCTTCTACGCCCTCACGCGCCTCCGGGTGGAGCCGCAGAAGTGGGCTATCTACCCCGCTGCCGCCATCGGCGCGGTAGCTGCGCTGGCGCTGTTCGGCGGCGGTGGCAGCTGGCTCTTCCCGGTCATCCTGCTGGCGGCTGGAGTGGTGCTGCTGGCCCGCAGTGGCGCCGTGGAGATCCCGGGCCTGTCTGACCTGCTGCAGCGCACGAGGAGCGCGCCGCAGCAGGCGGAGGCCGAAACGCCGGGTGGCGAGATCGTGCCGGTCGCCGCGGACGTACCGGTGCAGACCAGCGCCGCGGACGTTACGGCGGCAAGCAACGCCACGCCTGGCGACATCGTGCAAGCCGAACCGCAGGGCGGCGCAGCAGCTCCCCACATGCCGGACTCAGGCGAGGGCAGCGCGGCCGACGAGCAGCCCGAGAACGGCGCTTAAGCCCGCAGCCTAAGCCCGCTGCTCGATGAGCGTGGGCGCGTCCGGGTCGATCACGTAGAAGCGCTCGCTCTTAGTGAACTGGTCGCGGAACGCCTTGGCCTGGTCGTCGTTCGTGTTCACGGGACCGGCGCCG
>JBBAFX010000194.1:0-4363 GCA_041655195.1 Trueperaceae bacterium | reverse complement strand
CATGATCTGCACCACCTTGCGCGCCACCCATTCGCGGCCCGCATAAGCGTATTTGCCGGCTAAGTTCATGAGCTCCCAGTACGACCAACCCAGTTCGTCGTCGAGCGAGAGTAGCGCCTCGACCTTGGGTGCACGTGCGTCCCACTTCAGGCCCTCCGCAAGCGCCAAGAACCCGCTAGCCACGCTGTGTCCGAAGCCGCGGGAGCCGAAGTGAACTCCCACCCAGAGCCGTTCCTGCTCGTCGGCGAAGACGTCGATGTAGTGGTTGCCCGAACCGATGGTGCCGAGTTGGCGGCGCGCCTTCTCGCGCAGCGCGTCGCGGTGCTCCCGCGGCACCAGCTCCCACGCCTCGGCGCGGAACAGCGGGTGGTCGGTGGGTGCGTCCGGCGCGCCGTTCTCTCCCCCGACTCCGAACGCGAACGAAGCCCAAATCTCATCGGCCAACGCCTCCAAGTCGAGCCCCGAAGACAACGTCAGGTCGGTGAGGATGGCGGCGTTACCGCACGCGATGTCGAACCCCACGCCAGCCACGCTCACCTGTCGGCGGTAGGCGGCTACGCCGCCGATGGGCATGATGTAACCGAGGTGACCATCGGCCATGAGCGCTACCCGCACCGCGCGAGAGGCCACGTCCTCCAGCTGCCTAAGGGTTTGATCGTCGTGCTGGCCGAAGACTTTCATGCCGTCCTTCATGCCTTCACCATCGCCGCCCGCGCAGCGCGCGACCGTAACGGGCCCTACCGTACGAGCGCTCCCGTGCCAGGTTCGGCAACGGCGCTGGTCAACGCTTGAGGTCCGGGCCGCCAAATCAGCGCGGTTATGCTGGAGGTTCTGTTCATGAGGAGGCAACCATGGAACCCCTGACCATCTACCTAGCCGGCGAGATCCATAGCGACTGGCGTCAGCAACTCAGAGAACTGGTGCAGAACCGCGGTGTGAACGTGCAGTTTGTCGGCCCGCAGGAGGAGCACGACCGCTCGGACTCCGTTGGCGAGGACATCGTGGGCCCGCAGCCCAACGCCCGGTTCCGTGACCTGGCCGGTGCAGGCGTGAACACCTTGCGCACGCGCGTGCTCATGCGCCGCGCCGACATGACGGTGGCGTTCTTCGGCGACAAGTACAAGCAGTGGAACACCGCCGCCGACGCGGGTGCGTCCGTGGCGGCGGGTATTCCACTGCTACTGGTGCGCTCGGCCGACCATGTTCACGCGCTGAAGGAACTGGACGCTATAGCCACCTTCACCGTTGAAACGCTTGAGCAAGCGGCGGAGGCTATCGCCTACATCTTCGAGTAACAGCCGGTACCAGTAGCCGCCGATCCAACTACCAGCCGGTCCAACAACCAGCAGATTCGACTACCAGCCGGTTCGACTAGCCCTCAGCAAGGTCGTCCTCGGCGTGGGCCGCAAACCATTTGGGCCTCAACGCTCACTGGCGCGGCAGCGTGCGAGCACGCTCGCCACGATCCGGTCACACCTGACGCCGTCGAAAGAGAAGGCGCTGCTGAGGTCGGACTCCACCTGACCCACCAGGCCCGCGCGTAACAGTTGCCGGGCGCGGTAGGCGCGGGTGCGCACGGTGCTGACGGGTATGTCGAGCACCTCAGCGATGTCCGTTGGAGTCAGTCCTTCCACGGCATTAAGCATGAACACGGTGCGGAACGCCTCGGGCAGCGCGTCTACCTGCTTCTCGATCAAGTTCCTTACTTCGGACCGGAAAGCTAGCGATTCCGGGCCGCTGGCGGCGGTATCCGCCAGCGCCAACTGCATGTTCGGGTCGGGTGATGTCATGGCATCTTCCAAGGGGATGGTTCGGGCTCTGACGCGACGCGCCCGTCCGAGGGCCTCGTTGGTGACGATCCGCATGAGCCAGGTGGTGAGCTTGCTCTCGCCCCTAAAGGTAGGCAGCGCCCGCCACGCTTTGAACAGCGCGTCCTGGACCGCTTCTTCGGCCTCCGCGTCGCTACGCAGGATGCTGCGGGCGGTGCGGAAGAGGGCCTGGTTATGGCGCCGCATGAGCACCTCGAACGCGACCTCGTCGCCGCGAGCAGCGCGGGAGACTAGCTCCGACTCGGCCGTGTGGGCCGGCGGTGTCGCCTGCACCATCTGATGACTGCGCATGGCCCGCTCCTCCCGTTCGATGATAGCGCCGGGCATGCGCGTTAGAACCTCTCGGGGAACGCAGCGATCAGGCCGTAAGTGAGGTCGTCGGCCAGCATCATCATGTGCGCCTCTGCTTCGCCGTACGCAGCTATGCCTTCGGCGTAGCGGCCCTCAAGCAGCGCGGTGGCGTACACCAGGGTGGTGTCGATGTGGCCTTTCAACATCTCCCGCACCGTTGCCTGCGGCCAGTTGGAGTTGGCGCCGGCAAGGAAGTCAGCTATGTCCTGCGCGTTGGCGTAAGCCACGAGTATCCCTAGGTCGGTGGCTACCGTGTCGCCCGCCTTGGCGGCGCGCACCACCTCAACGGCCGCGGCTATGTGTTCCTGAAGCAGATTGGTAAGCGCGTCGCCCGCGGCGTCGCCGTAGTACGGCCTGATGGCGTCGCCTATGTCGGCTTGGTTCTGCATGAGCCTGGCGGCGGTGGCTTCGAAAGCGGGAGAGTCAGTTGCGAACGCCGTAACGGCGGCGTACGTCCACTCCATGTGCTGCGCCCAGAGGTCGCGCATGGCGTTGTTGAGAGCTAGGGCAGTAGGGCTGCCGACAATCGGATCTTGCTGGGCATGTTCTGAGTGCTGGGCGTTGGCGAAGGTGGTTAGCAGCGCGAGGCTGAGTAGCACGAACGCGGCCGCTTTGAGGACAAGGCGCCCGAAGTACGGACGGTTCTGAGCTGAGAGGGTGTACATTACGACCTCCTAGGTCGTTCAGGGAGTAGGGAGTGACCTTGCGGCGGAGCCCGTCTGCTCCGTTACAGCTCGCTCTACTCCTTTAGATGCACCCAAGTGGTCTAGCGTTCCCGGCCGGTACCCCGGCGCGCCCACTACCTCAGCTGGCTGGTGGGTCCGGCCACGGCAGGACCGCGCCGTCCAGGCGTCCCTCCACAGCTTGGCGGTAGCGCACAACCGAGCGCCGCACCGCGTCCTTGGCACCTGAAGCGATGACGTTGCCCTCCCAACCGCCGTAGATGCGGGCGAACTCGTAGGGCTCAACCGCCGCGCCCACCCGCTCGACCTCGCGCGGCGGTAAGGGCAGGTAGTTCGGGAACGAGTACATGAACGACACGTAGCGCCTGTCCGGCACGACCCCGATGATGTCGCCAGTCAGTAGCGCACCGGCGCCGCTGGCCCCAGCTTGCCAGTGCAGGACCGTGCCGCCAGCGAAGTGCCCGCCAGCGCGGATGAGGGTAACGCCGGCCACGGGCTCGAGCGTCTCCCCTTCCCAGAAGTTCACGCGTGGGTGGGGATGCGTGACGTGCTGCTTGTCGGCCGCCTGCAGGTAAACGTTTGCACCGAACGCTTCGGCGTAGAGCGCCAGCCCCGTGTAGAAGTGCGGGTGCGAGACGGCAATGGCACTTATTCCGCCGAGCTCTTTCAGGCGCCGGTAGCCCGCATCGGTGAGGACCGGCACACAGTCCCACAGCACGTTGCCCGCGTCCGTTCGCACCAGCAGTGCGCGCTGGCCGATGGCGAACCCCGGCTTCAGACCAACGCCCCAGAGACCCTCTTCGTACTCCGTGAAGCGCATCTCGTGATCAGGCGTTAGCTCTGAGAGCCGCGCCCACCGCTGACCGCCAGCACCAACGTACTGGCGTTCGTCCGAGCAGATGGCGCACCGTTCGGGTGGCTTAGGGCCGTCCGGATAGTGGGCGGCGCACGTGACGCACACATAGGGGTCGCCCACGGGTCTCCGCTCGGCGAACGGTCCCGTGGTCTCGGAGGCGGTCATTGCCCTACAGTGTCGCATGGCCACAACTGAGGGAAGTCTCGGTTCTACGCATGGGTCTGCAGCGGCCATCGTGGCGCGCTCCCCAGACGGCCCCCTCGAGCCCGGCACCATCGAGCGGCGCCCTGTCGGCCCGGCGGACGTGCTCATCAGCATCGCCTGGGCCGGCATCTGCCACTCGGACATCCACACCGTGCGTGGGCATTGGGGGCCGCAGACTTATCCCCTGGTGGTGGGACACGAGATCGCCGGCACTGTGGCCGCAGTGGGCGAGAACGTTACGAGGTTCCACGTCGGCCAGCGGGTGGGCGTGGGCTGCATGGTGAACTCGTGCAGCACGTGCGAGAACTGCCTGGCGGGCGAGGAGCAGCACTGCCTGGCAGGGCACATCGAAACGTACGGGTCGGTGGACGCGGACGGCTCCGTTACGCAGGGCGGCTACTCGTCGCACATCGTGGTCGATCAGGACTTCGTTCTGCACC
>JBBAFX010000193.1:0-4407 GCA_041655195.1 Trueperaceae bacterium | reverse complement strand
CCGCTTACGACGAACTCGAGCATGTGAAGACGCTGCGGGAGTTCTTGGCGGCGCCGGAGGCGTTCACGCGGTTCCTCTGAAGAAAATGCGAAGAAAACTCGCTCGACCCGCCCTTCCCGGCGCGGTTTCTTACTATCCTTAAGCGCATGGCACTATCCGACATCGAACTGCGCGTTCTGGGCGCGCTGACGGAGAAGGAGCGAGTGACCCCCGACTCCTACCCGCTGACCACGCAGTCCCTCGTGACCGCCTGCAACCAGAAGACGAGCCGCGACCCGGTCACCGATTACCACTTGCAGGAGATAAATGAAGCGCTGCAGAAGCTGCGCGATAAGGGGCTAGTGGGCACCCGCCAGGAGGTCACGGACCGCGTGCCCAAGCACAACCACCGGCTGTACAACGCGTTCGACGTGAACGTGGACGAGTTGGGGCTCCTCAGCGTGCTTATGCTGCGCGGCGCCCAGACCGCGGGCGAGCTGCGCACCCGCACGGACCGTTACCGGCTGACCCTCCGCAGCCTGCCCGACTACGAGGCGTGCCTGCGGGCGCTGTCCGAACGGAACGTGCCGCTGGTCCAGAACGTAGGCCGCGCGCCCGGCCAGAGCCAGGACCGTTGGCAGCACACGCTCGGGTTCGACGAGGACCGACTGCAGCCGCGCGTGCGCCGGCCGGAGGGAGGAGCGGTTGCTAGCAGCGCCGCGGCCCCTGCGGCGTCCACTGTGGCGTCCACTGGCGCGTCCGGCGCTACCGGTGGGGGCTCGAGCGGCGCCGGTGTGGACGTAGCCGACCTTCTGCGCCGGTTGGAGGAGCTGGAGGAACGCGTCGCTGCGCTAGAGGAGGAACTGGGCGGCTGAGGCGCGCGCTTGCCGCACGTGCCACCGCGCATGCAGCGCCTTCAGTGCCCGCCGCGCCCTTACCGCGCCCGCCTCAAGGTCCTGCGAACTTCCGCGTCGGTAGTCTGCTCGAACCTGCCGTACCAGCGACCCACGCTACCGAACGGTTCGGGCGTCTCCAAGCACACCAGGTCGTCGACTAGCCGCTCCAGTTGTAGCGCCACATCGGGGCTGGCCAGCGGCACCGCCACGGTCACGCGCCTGGCGCCTGCCTGCCGCAGCGCGGCTATGGCCACGCGCACCGTGGCGCCAGTGGCCACCCCGTCGTCGACCACGATCACGTCCCGGCCCCGCACGCTGAGCGGCGGACGGTCGCCGCGGTACTCCTGCTCGCGGCGGGCCAACTCGGCCAGCTCGAGCTGCCTGACCGCTGTCAGGGCCGCGTCGCTCACACGCAGTGAGCGCACCAGGTCGTGGTTGATGACCTCAGCGCCGCCGCTGGCCACCGCGCCCAGCGCCAGCTCCTCATGGCCGGGCATGCCCAGCTTGCGCACCACCAGCACGTCCAGCGGCGCGCCCAGCTTCGCGGCAATCTCGTAGGCCACCGGCACGCCACCGCGCGGCAAGGCGAGCACCATAGGCCGCATTGCGTTAGTGTCTGGCGCGCTAGTGTCTGCCGCGCCGGCGCTGCCAGCCGTGGCTGCGTCGGGAGCGCGTTCGGCGCCGGGGCCGTACCCTCGCGCCAGCAGGGCGTCGCCAAGGCGCTGCCCAGCCTCCGACCTGTCTGCGAATACGCTCCTGTAGTTCAAGCGGCGCCCCTCTCAGGGCCAGCGTACCCAGTGGGCGCCGCAAGCGGCTCTGGGGGCCGGTCGGAGTGGCGTCTAGCCGCGCCTATTCAGTCCGCCAGGTGCCCGAGCTTAGTGGCCTTCGTGTGCAGGTAACGCTCGTTGTAACGGTTGCGGCCCACGTGCAAGGGCACGCGCTCTGTTAGCTCGAGGCCGAAGCCCTCAAGCGCGTTCATCTTGCGCGGGTTGTTGGTGAGGAGCCGCAGTCGCCGCACGCCCAGGTCCACGAGGATCTGCGCGCCCACGCCGTACTCGCGCATGTCGGCGCGGAAGCCGAGCTGCTCGTTCGCCTCCACAGTGTCGGCGCCCGCGTCCTGCAACTGGTAGGCGCGCAGCTTGTTGATCAGGCCGATGCCGCGCCCCTCCTGCCGCAGGTAGACGAGTACGCCGCGCCCCTCGGTGGCTATGGCGGCCAGGGCGGCGTCGCGCTGCGGCCCGCAGTCGCAGCGCAGGCTATGCAGGGCGTCGCCGGTGAGGCACTCGGAGTGCATGCGCACCAGCACCGGCTCATCAGAAGTGAGGTCGCCCATGGTGAGGGCCACATGCTCCTGGCCCGTGAGGGTGTCGCGGTAACCGTGGATGCGGAACTCGCCGTGCTCGGTCGGTAGCGCAGCGGTGGCTTCGTGCGTGACGAAAGTGTCGTGGCGCAGCCGGTGACTTATCAGGTCGGCTATGGTGCCGACCTTCAGCCCGTGCTGAGCGGCGAAGCGGCGTAGTTGCGGCAGGCGCAGCATGCGGCCGTCGTCGTCCATGAGTTCGGAGATGACGGCGGCGGGGGTGAGGCCCGCCAGGCGGGTGAGGTCCACGCCCGCTTCCGTGTGGCCGGCGCGCCTGAGCACCCCGCCCTCGTTGGCGCGGAGGGGGAAGACATGGCCGGGCCTGGAGAGGTCCGCGGCCGTGGCGCCCTCCCGCACGGCGGTGCGGATGGTGGTGGCGCGGTCGGCGGCGCTGATGCCGGTG
This sequence comes from Trueperaceae bacterium, assembly GCA_041655195.1. GTDB lineage: Bacteria > Deinococcota > Deinococci > Deinococcales > Trueperaceae > JAAYYF01. The sequence goes on along the minus strand of JBBAFX010000193.1, from coordinate 1,769 downwards.
GTTATGCCCTCACGCGCCTCGATGGCGACCGTGAAGGCGGTGCCGCGCCGGGCCGTGTTGTTCTCCACCATGGGCGCCAGCTCCAACCGGTCGGTTATGGCGGCGTCCAGCGCCAGGCAGACCACACCGCCCGTGTGGCGGATCATGAACGCCAGCTGCGCCTCCGTGGCGAAGTCGGCTGCCAGGATCAGGTCGCCTTCGTTCTCGCGGTTCTCGTCGTCCACCACGATGATCGGGCGGCCGGCGCGCAGCTCAGCTATGAGTTCCGCCACGCTCGCGAGGGGCGCTACCTCGGGTGGGGTTACGGTGAGGTTGCTCATGAGCCCGCTCCTTCCGCCCCGGCCAGGAGCTGCTGGCGCTCTACGTACTTGGCCAGGATGTCGCTCTCCACGTTCACGCGGGCGCCCGGCTGGAGTTCGCCCAGCGTGGTGACCTCGAGGGTATGTGGTATGAGCCAGAGCGTGAAGTCGGTGGCGGGCCACTCGGGGCGCGTGCCGCCGGGTCCGCCCACGTCGACCAGCGTGAGGCTCACGCCGTCGACCGTGACGCTGCCCTTGGGCACCAGGTGCCCGGCCAGCGGCGCGGGCGCTTTGACCCGCAGCACGTACGCGCCCGGTTGCGCGTGCAATTCGAGGACGTCGCCCACGCCGTCCACGTGACCGGAAACGATGTGTCCGCCCAGGCGGTCCGACACGCGCAAGGCGCGCTCGAGGTTCACCGTGGTGCCCTCACTCCAGCGCGGCGCCGTCTTGGCGATGGTCTCGCTTGACAGCTCCACCTCGAACGAGTCGTCGTTCAGCTTGACGACCGTCAGGCAGCAGCCGGAGACCGAGATCGAGTCGCCCAGCTGCGTGCCGCCCAAAACCGTTTGTGCTGCTATCGTCACGCGCTGATCGCTACCGCGGTCGGCTTCTGCGCCGGTCACCGGCGCCACGCTCAGCACGCGACCTACTTCTTCGACTATGCCACTGAACATCAGCGTTCACTCCTACCGTTCTCGTTGCCACACTCGGGTTCGTTATTTGCGTCCGTAACGGGCTCGTCGTCCGACGCGTCGTCGACCAGCACCACCGGGTAATCGGGGTGCCCGGTGATGAGCAGATCGGAGCCCACAATCTCCACTTGCATGTCCGGGAGGTGCACGGCGTCGTTGATGGTGGCGGCGCCCGTCCCGCCCACGGGCCCGGGGATGCTGGCGCCACCGATGAGGGTGGGCGCCACGAACCACGCCACCCGGTCTATAAGTTCGGCCCGCAGGAATGCCCACGCCAGGTCGCCGCCGCCCTCTAGCAGCAGGCTGGTTACCCCGCGGTTGAGCAGTTCCGTAAGAGCGGGCTTCAGTTGCGGGCGCCCCTGCTCCTCAGGCACGAAGATGACGTCGGCACCGCGGTTGAGGAGCGTGCGCAGCACCGCGGTGGCGTGCGGGTTGCGTTGCAGCGCGCGTTCGGCGGCCACCACGATCACGCGGGCGGGCGCGCCGTCCGGTCCAGGCTCGAAGAGGCGGGCGTGCGGCGGGACACGGAGGTTGGAGTCGAACACCACCTTCACGGGGGTTCGGCCCGGCACCGCCATGTCGGCGCCGTTCACGGAGGCGCCGGTCAGGGTGCTCTTGTTGGGGTCGGCCAGGCGCGTGGTCAGTGACGGGTCGTCGGCGATGACCGTGCCTATGCCCACGCTGACGGCGTCGAACTCGTTGCGCCACTCGTGCACGCGGGCGCGGGCGGCGTTGCCCGTGATCCAGCGCGCGGGTCCCTCGCCCACGGAGACCT
>JBBAFX010000192.1:0-4415 GCA_041655195.1 Trueperaceae bacterium | reverse complement strand
GGCCAACCGGTAGTCACCGTGGCCGGCACGCTAAGTGACCTGGCCGTTACGCTCGACGCTGCCCTCGAGCAGCTAGCCGCCTTGCTTCCGGCCGACTATCAACCCAGGGGGCGCTTGACCGCTCTAGCAACGGTGAACCTGTTGGCAGGGCCCAGCTACGACGGGCAACTCACGCTCTCCGCTAGCGGAGACACGGTCATCCTAGGTGGATCCCTGCCTGACGCCGCCACCGAGGAGTTGACCGCTAGCTTCTCTGGCGTTGGGGGCGCCTTCGCTCTGAACGTGGACGGCGCCGGCTTGCAGGTCGACCACGTGCCGGGTACGGGCAGCGCCGACGGGCGGCTGACTCTCATGGCGGACGCCGTCGACCTAACCCGCTTCCTGCCAGCTGGCGTTACAGGCGTCGTGGATGGACAACTCAGTTACGGAGCTGCCGGCTGGCGCGGCGAACTGGAGGCGCAACTCGCTTCCGTTACCGAAGAGCAGGACCCAGGAGCGAACGTCGACCAGTCCGCGGCCGCAGTGGTACCCAACCTGGAAGTAACCGCCCGCCTGGTAGGCGCCTTCTCCACCCTGAACCTGGAGCTGACCGGCAGCGCCCTAGCCGGGAGCTCCAGCGCCGCCAGCCGACTAACGGCCTCCGGTCCATTACTGCCGAGCCCTGACGTCAGCGGCAGTCTGGCGGTAGGCGACGACCTGGTCACGGGCCAGTTCCACTGGAACGACGGCGTACGAGCCACGTTGACAAGCGCAGCGCAAACGTTCGGCGGCTTCGCCACGCTGCCAGCGCTGACCGCTGAGCTGACCGTGGACCCAAACAGCGGTGCTGTCAGGCTCATTGGGGCGCCCGCCGCCGCCATAGACTCCGCCACAGTCCTCGACCTAGACCCCGCCCCAGGCACCACCACTACCGCCGCCACGGCCGCTGCCGAAGCCGAAACCGAAACCGACCACGGTATCGACGTCTCGCTCGAAGGCGGCGCCCTGACCGGCACCGTAGCGCTGCCCCTGGCGTTCAACGGCGAGCAGGTGCTCTTAGACGCCACGGTAAACGGCACACTGAGCGATCCGTCCGTGCACGCCGAAGTCACCGGACCATTACGCGCCGGAACCGAGCCTGGCACAACGCCGGCCGTAGCCGAAATCACCGGCTCCCTGAGCACGGGCGCCACCGTGGTGGTAACCGCGCCCCGCACCGCGCTCGCCGCCCTGCTGCCCGCCAACGCCGCGGCTCCGCTAGGTGTCCTGGGCGAGGAGGTACTAGCGCGAGCGGAGGTAGCCCCAGACGGAACATGGACAGCGGAACTGAACACGCAGGTAGCCGCAGACCTGACCGCACCTACCGAGGCGCTGAACCTAGCGGTGACGGCCACCGGCGAAATCAGCCCCGTACTGGCGTACGAGGGAGAACTGCGCGTGCTCGGTACGCCGGCGCCGCTGAGTACGGACGCCGCGGGTGCCAGCGAGCCGGATGACAACCGCACGCCGAACTTAGGGCTCATCATCGCCTCCGCCCCCTTCAGCGGCTCGGGCGCCGCGGTCGACGCTCGCCTAGACCTGGCCGAAGTGGACTGGGCGCGCCTGGGAACGACCTTCGGGGTCGACCTCGACATTCAGGGCGGCGGCGAGCTGGCTGTAAGCACAGCGCCATTTAACGCCGCGCTGAGCGTGGACCTCACCGGCCACTTCGCCGACAACGCCGTTAGCCTGCGCGGCACCGCCCCCGACGACCTGAGCCTCACGCTGAACGGGCCAGCCGGACACCTCGAAGGCAGCCTGGCGTGGTCCGACTCCATCACCGGCGGCGGAACGGCCCTGCTCAGCGGCGAGCTGGCGGACCGGCCAGTCGAGCTGCGCCTTAGCGTGAGCGACGGGCTGACCTCCGGCGACTTAGAGCTCCAAGCGGTGGGGGCTCGCGTTACCGCCCAGCTCGTAACGCTCGAGCCGGACCCGGCGGCAGACAGCGGCGCAGTGCGCCACGTGAGCGTCAGCGCCGACGTACCGGTCGGCAGCTGGGCCTCGTTCGGCGGCTCCGCCGAGGCGGAAGTCACCATCGAGGCCAACCGAGCTAACCTCGACTCGCTGGCGGCCAGCATCGACGGCCTCCTAGGCGAACCCAACGAACCGCTCAACCGCCTGACCCTCGTAGCCGCGGGGCCCCTCACGTCAGACCTGCGGGTGCGGGGCGTGGTGACCTCGCCCCGGTTACAGGAGAGCCTGGTGCTCGAGGTAAGCGGCGCAAGCGCTGACGAACCCAGCGTGACCGCCAGGCTGAACTGGCGAGAACTGATTGCCACGGCGTCTCTGAAGGACGGCGGCACCGTCAGTCTCAGCGGGCGCGCCGCCGGTACGGACCTCGTATCGCTCATGCGGGGCGCCGGCGGAGTGCTGCCCGCCGCCCTGGCGAGCGAAGTGGCGCACCTTAGCCCCAGCATCACCGACGTGGACCTCACTTGGGCGGCTCAGACCGGCTGGCGCGGGCACCTCGTAGGGGGCGCCGAGTTGCCGTGGCTGCCGGCCATAGACGGCGTGACGCTCCGGGCCGAAGGCGACCGCGGCGCCCTGCGGATCGCAGCGAACGCGGCGGTACCTGATGGATCGGCCCGCCTCGAAGTACTAGCCCCTGGGCGCGTCTGGACCACGGCGCCGCTCGCGGGTGAGCTGCAAGTCGACCTTCCCTCCAGCGTGCTGCTGCCCGGCGTCAACGTGCCCCTCAGGCTGCAGAGCACAGCCAGCATCGGTGGCACGGCCGCCTCACCGAACGTGACCGGCACGCTGCAAGTGGGCGGGGTCGTCACGGCGGAGGGCGACTACACATTTGCTGACGGGGTGGGGCACCTGAACGCTACTGGGCCAGAGCTGACCATCACTGGCCGCGTTGGCGCCGGCGGTGCGTCGGCCGAAGCGCAAGTGGATTCGCTAGCGGTCGGCCCCTGGTTGACCCAGCTCCCCGATGGCCTGCTGTCGGTGGAGGCCCGCTTCTCGGGTTCGCAGGTCAGCGTGGACAGTATCAGGCTCAGTACCCCCACTAGCAGCCTCACCGGCCGCGCCACCGTGGGCCTCGGTGGTAACGGTGCCCAGGAGGCCCGCTTCAGCGCCGCTCTCGACGCCAACGTCGACCTGGCGGACCTGAACTTAGGCGACGTGAACCTCACCGGCACGGTGCGGGGGCCGCTGGTGGTGAGCGCCAGCTCGCTGCGCAACCTGCCCAGTTCCAGTGTGGTGGCCAACCTGGCAGCCCTCCACGTGGGCACCGTCGGTCTCGACTGGAGCGTCAGCGGCAACCTCACCATAGGCGGCACGCTGGCGGACCCCATGATCGCCACCCAACTCACCGGCGACGGCGAACTACGCGGCCTCCTTTCCGCCACCGCGCGGCCCAGCAAGGGCGAGTACGCGGTCACCTCCACCCTGTCCATCGGTCAGGTCGCCACCGACCTGCGCGTCGACCTAGGCAGCGGCACCACCCAAGCGGCCGGCACGGTGCGCGTGGGCGACGGGCTGCTAATAGTGACCCAGTCTGAACGTGCAGGTGCAGAGACCGGCGAGGACGCCGCGCCGCCCCCCGACCTGGTGGTTACAGGCGCCGGCCGCTTCGCTGGGGTAGGCGCTCAGGTCAGGGGCGACCTGTCGGCCGTGACCGTGGCCGGCGACCTGGGGCGCCTGAGCGAGGCGCTGGAGGGGCAGCTGGCGCTGAGCGCCGACTCGCAAGCCGACGACTGGTTGTCAGGCGAGATCACGGGCCTCACCGTAAGCGGCTACGCGCTGGCGCCGCTGACCATAAACGCCGTAACCATGGGCGCACCCGTACTCATAGAGAGTAGCGACCTGCGCGCCACTTTCGACCCCGCCACCTTCGACTGGAGCGTGGGCGTGACCGACTACCGCCTAAACGGCGGCGAGGACCCACCGTACCTCACCCTCTGGGGGCGCGGCCGTGGGGCGGTCGGTACCCTGGACGCCTCGCTAAACACCAGCGACTTCGAACTGGCGCTGGAAGTTCGGCACGACGAGACAACCACGTTGCTAGTGGAAGGGGACGTTTACGGCGGGCAGGTATTCGTAACCGCCGAGCGCTCCCAAACCAGTGGTGAATGGAGCGGCGGCGGCCGGCTCACCGGCAGCAGCCTCGCCGGCTTCGCCGTTAACGCGCAGGCCACCGTACTGGGCGTGGGCCTGGTACCCACCCTGGTGCTCTCAACGCGCGCGGAGAACGGCCTGCTGCTCACCGGCAACGCCAGCGTAGGCACGGACGGCATCACCCTCGACCAGTTCATGTCTGGCGCGCCGCTGGAGCAGATGCTGAGGGTGCAGGGCCGTGTCCTGCCCCGCACCGACCTGACCCTAAGCACGCTCGACCTGCAACCGGGCACCGCAGTGACCGTAGCCGAAGCGACTCGCGCCACCACCTCCAG
>JBBAFX010000191.1:0-4456 GCA_041655195.1 Trueperaceae bacterium | reverse complement strand
GTTCGAAGCCGTGCAGGTAGGGCGCGAGCAACTACTCGGCACGCGCGGGCAGGCGTTCGACGACGTGACGGCGGTGCTGGCGGGTGGCCGCATAGGCATAGGCGCCATGGGCATTGGCCTCGGCCGCGCTGCCCTGGAGGTAGCGGCCCGCTACGCCAGCGAACGCGAGCAGTTCGGCCGGCCCATAGTGCGCCATCAGGCGGTGGCCTTCAAGATCGCGGCGGCGGCCACGGAGCTTGAAGCGGCGCGCCTGCTGGTACGCAAGGCGGCCACCCTGCGCGACCTGGGCCGCGACTACACGGAGGCCGCCGCCATGGCGAAGCTCAAGGGCAGCGTGGCGGGTGTGGACGCTTGCGACGCGGCGATCCAGATCTTGGGCGGTTACGGTTACGTTCGCGATTACGAGGTGGAGCGCATGTGGCGCGACGCGCGCCTGACGCGCATAGGCGAGGGCACCGACGAAATCCAGCACCTGATCATCGCCAGGCAGTACCTGGCCCGCACGGTGGCTTAACCCGTGGCTTGAACTGTGGCCCGAGCGGCGGCCCCAACCCAGCGTGCACGCAGGGCGCGGTGGCGGCCGTAGCTAGGCGACGAGTTCGCTTGCCAAGTCTGGCACGAGCGGCGCGTCGGTCACCTCGGTAGGCAGCGCGGCCAGCGCGCCTAACACCACACCAGCACCAGCGCCGGGCCTGTGAGCGTTCTGCGTGAGGTGGCGGCGCCACGCCTTGCCGCCCGGCTGACCGCGGAAGAGGTTGAGCATGTGCCTGGTGATGGCCTGCAGCGGCGTACCCGCGCTCAGGCGTTCCTCTATGTAAGGCAACATGGCCTCCACCACCGCGCGCCGCGTGGGGTGTGGCCCGGCGTGGCTGGCCCGATCAGACTGATCACCGGTGCCTTCGCCCAGCAGCTCCGCTATCAAGGCGTCGGCGGCAGCGAAGCGCAGCGGGTCCTCGTATAAGGCTCGACCGATCATGACGCCGTCGACCTGCTGAAGGTGGGTGCGCGCCTCCTCTAGGCTGCTCACGCCGCCGTTCAGCTCCACGATCAGGTGCGGCAGCTCGCGCTTCAAGCGGTACACGTCCGGGTACCGCAGGGGCGGCACGGTGCGGTTCTCCTTGGGGCTCAGGCCGCTCAGCCACGCTTTGCGGGCGTGCACGCTGAAAGCGTCCGCGGCGGGCTCCCCTTTCGAACCGTTCCCGGCGGCGGCCACCACCGCCACGAAGCGCTGCATCTCCTCGTAGCTGTCCTGATGGTCTATGCCGATCCGGTGCTTGACCGTTACGGGCACGGTCACAGCCTCGCGCATGGCTATCATGCAGTCGGCTACCAGTTCCGGCTGCGCCATTAGGCACGCACCGAAGTTGCCGCTCTTCACGCGGTCCGAGGGGCAACCAACGTTGAGGTTCATCTCGGCGTAACCCATGTCGGCCCCGATGCGGGCCGCCGCCGCCAGCTTGGTGGGGTCGTCGCCCCCTAGTTGCAGCGCCACGGGCCCCTCGGCGGGGTGGAAGCCAAGCAGCCGCTCGCAGTCGCCATGTAGCACCGCCTGCGAGGTGACCATCTCGGTGTAAAGCAGGGTGCGGGTGGTGACCTGACGCAGCAGGTAACGGAAGTGCCGGTCGGTCAGCTCCATCATGGGAGCCAGCGACAGCACCACGCGTTCCCGGCGTCGGCCAGGCCCGGTCTGCGGGCGACCGCTCATGTGACCGAGGCGGGCTCCGGCGGCGGCACCTTGCGCGGTTTCCGGAAGACGATGTTCTCCCACTCGCCCTCCTCCACCAGCTGCAGGTCAGGGTTCAGGCCGCGGAAGTGAGCGACGACGTCCTGGACCAGGTCGTCTGGGGTGCTGGCGGCCGACGTGACGCCCACGCTGCGGGCGCCCACGAGCCACGCCGGGTCGATGTCGGCCACCGACTCTATGCGGTGCGCGTTGCCGGTTAGGTCCTGAGCCAGTTCCAGCAGGCGCATGCCGTTCGAGCTAGCGGCGCTAGTAACGACCAGGAAGGTGTCCACGTTGGGCGCCATCTGCCGCACGGCGTCCTGCCGGTTCTTGGTAGCGAAGCAGAGGTCGTCGGAGGGCGGCACGACCAGATTCGGGAACCGCTGCTTGAGGATCTCGACGGTCTTCATGGTGTCGTCCACCGACAGCGTGGTCTGGGTCAGTACCACGACCTTGTCGGGGTCGGGCACTTCCACAGTGAGAGGGTCCGCTAATTCTGGGTCGTGCTTGCGGTTGCCAACCACCGACACCACGGTGGTCTGCTCCGGCGCCTCCCCGCGGGTGCCGATGACCTCCTGATGGCGCGTGGAATCGCCCACCAGCAGTATGTGGAAGCCCTGCGCCGCGTAGCGCTTGGCCTCGTTATGGACCTTGGTCACGAGGGGGCAGGTGGCGTCGATGGTGGTGAGCCCGAGCTGAGCGGCGCGCTGGCGCACCACGGGGCTAACGCCGTGCGCGCTGAACACCACCGTAGAGCCGAGCGTGCGGCCCTGCTGCGCGGCCTCCTGCCTGGCGTCCTCGAGGTCGTCGAGGCGCTCCACGAACGTTACGGCGTGGTCGTCCTCGAGGCGGTTCACCACGGTGCGGTTATGCACGATGTCGTGGTAGACGGCTATGTCTCCCTCGCCGCTTTCACGCGCTTCCGCGGCGGCGTCCTTCACGGCGTCGATGGCCATCACCACCCCGGCGCAGAAGCCGCGCGGTTTGGCGAGGTAAAGCTTCTCTATCATCAAGGGCATCATAACGGCGCTACCGGGCGCTTCAACGTTGCTTGACCCTCATAGCGGGCCCGTGATACATTCTTCTTCGCTCTCGCAGCGGCAGGAACGCCCCAACCGGCGGTCACGTTGCCTGCTAGGGCGCTCCAACAGGGGCGATTAGCTCAGCCGGTTAGAGCGCGTCGCTGATAACGACGAGGTCAGTGGTTCGAGTCCACTATCGCCCACCAAGATGCGGCGCACCCATTCAGGGTGCGCCGGTTTCGTTCTGGGTTCAGGTACGTGTGCGGTCAGCCGCCGGCGAAGACGGAGTTGCGGGCCCCTAGTTCAAGCTCCATGCGGTAGGTGGCGGCGCCCCTTTGCACGGTGAGGGTCACCACGTCCCCGATGCTCTTGGTCTTCACCTGGGCGAGCAGGTCGTAGAAGGTGGGGGTAGCCACGCCGTCCAGCGCCACTATGACGTCGGCTAGCTGCACGATGGCGCGGGTACCGTCCGGGTTAGTAACGGTCTCCTGGCTGCGGCTGCGCAGGCCCGCCAACTCGGCGGGGCCGCCCGGCGCCACGAAGTTGACCACCGGCCCGGGCCTGGGGCCCAGATCGTGGGCGCTGCGACCCGGCTGGTAATCGTTATGGGCCCACGAGAAGCCGATGAGGGGCCAGTCACGCGCTTCGCCTGAGACCACAGCCGCCACAGCGTCGGAGCTAGCGGTGAGCGGCACCGCGTAACTAGCGAAATCGCGCGTGAGGCTGAGGCCCTGCAGGAACGGCGGCATGAAGCTCTGCGTGCTCATGGCGCTCGGGTTGAAACTGATGAAGCTGACGACGCCCACCACTTCGGCGCGGTTGTTGACCACGGGCCCACCGGAATCGCCGGGGGCGAGGGAGTTGGTGAGCTCCATGGTGTCGTCCGCGAAGTCGGCACGGCTGGCTTGCACGCCGAGCCTGGTCACTCGACCGGCGCGGGGCGCCAGGAAGTCATCACGCGAGTTGCCGATGGCCACGACAGGTGTACCGGTCGTGGGCGCGCGGTCAGCCAGCTGCAGGTACGGCACGGGGCCGGTAACGTTGGCGCGCAGCGCCGCCAGATCGAGGTACGCGTCGAAGCCGACCATCTCGAGGCGGTACACGCGCTCGTCGGCGGTAATGGCCACGTAGTACGGGTTCCTGACCGAGGTGTTGCTGGGGTCCACCACGTGGTACGCGGTAAGCAGCATGCCGTCTTCGCTTACGAAGAAGCCGGTGCCAACCCCGATCACTTGCCCGTTCCAGTTCCCGCGGCGCGCCTCGATGCGCACAGTGGCGTCGCGGGCCAGTTCGTAAGCGGAGAGCAGGGCGCCCGTTGGCTGCTCGATGGGCGGCGGCGAATCGGAGACGTGAACGTAAGTGGGGGTGCGCCGGACCTGGGAGCCCAGTACCGCCGTGATGGCGAACAGGAACAGCAGCAGCCAGGTGTAGACACGTATACGGCCACGCTTGCGCGGCGGCGCGCTGTAGAGGACTATCTCCAGTGGCGAACCGTGCGCCTCGGGGTGAGCCCCATGACCTTGCTGCACGGCTTCAGGGCCGGGCTGCGCGGTGACGTCGGAGGGGCGGGGCGCTCTACCCAGCTCATCGTCCATGGACTCCATTATGAGGTTTTGCGGGAAGTTGCAAGTATCATAGCCGCCATGTCGAGCGTTCCGGCCTCCCCAACTTCCCTCTCGTCCGGCAATCAAGGCGATGAGCGTTACCCCCA
>JBBAFX010000190.1:0-4457 GCA_041655195.1 Trueperaceae bacterium | reverse complement strand
AAGTCCCCGCGCTCCCCCTGCAAGCGCTGGAGTCCCGGCAAGGCGAGGAGCGGCAAGAGCAGCAGCGCGAACGCCACGAACTGCCGGAGTTGCTGGCTCGAGAAACGAAGGAACGAACCGCCGAAACCGTCTGGTATGAGCACCAGGAGGGTCGAACCCAGCACCGCCAGCTGCACGAGCCAGAAGGCTAGGGAGCGGGTGGTGAGGGTGAGCTCCAGGCGCGCGGTTCCCAGCACCGCCGGCCAGAAACTACGCCGAAGCGCCCGCCCAGGATGGTCGGCGGCACCTCCAAGAGGCTGGATGAGGCCGGACCTGAGGTCGGTCACGAGGTCCGCCATGAGGTGGCCTCCTGCACCGTGGCGCGAACCTGCCGCTCGGGGTTCCGGTACAGGACGCCAGAGATGAGCAGGAACACCGCAGCCGCGATAAGGAGCCCGGCACGGTTCGCCTCCCACCCCACCCCGCCGGCCACGATCAAGCCGTAGGCGCTCGACCAGACGGCGGCCGTGCACACGGCCGGCAGCACGTTGGAACATGCGTCCTGCAACACCGGGGTCATCAGCAACGAAACCGCCCAGTACCCGAGACCGACGCTTATGCCGGCAGCGCTACTCGCCGTAAACGCGGCAGCCAGCACACCTAGTGCGCTGAGGAAAGCTGTCGGAGCCAGCCAGGCCAGTGCGGCGAGGCTGCCGTCAACGTTCTTGAATGCGGCCGCCAAGTGCACCGCGGCCGGAACCATGAGCGCACCGCTAAGCGCCAGCGCCCACCTAGCCACCAGCAAGCTGCTCAGCCGCGTTCGGCTCGCGGCGACAAGGGCGAGAGCGGTGTCGCTCTGCAGCAAGCCCGCACTGACCAGCACCAGCGGCAACGGCGTGAGCAGTTCCAGCAGCACGGCTGCCTCCCCTGCCGAGCCGTCCGGTCTAAGGATGACCAAGACCAGTAGCGCCGCCGTCACGGTCGTGATGACGAAGTAGGCACGGACGCCCGGAAAGTAAACGGGCGCCCTCACGACCGCGCTCCCGTTAGACCAGGTCGAGTAGCTAACGACCACGCTGCAAGCGTCAGGGCCACCGCCAGTGTGAGTTGCGCGAGTAGCGGCCCTGCACCCGGCCTGAACACCGCCTGCAACGAAACGCCCGGGCTAACTACGCCGTTCAGTTCCAGAGCGGCCAGCAGAACCAAGCCGGCCCACGCAGCGAGGGCCAAGACCACTGTGACTGCCGGGCGCCAGAACTGAGCCAACACAGTGGCCAGCGCCGCGATGATGACGGTAGGGCCGAGCCAAGCGGCCACTAAAGTAGTCAGCAACGTCTCTCCGACGAGCGCTAGGGCCAGCGAACCGGCGAAGCTCAAGCCCACCAGAATCGTAAGCGCCACGGTCGTGCGGGCGAACACGAGCGCCCCGAACGGCGTCCGCGTGGCGCTCACTAGCGCGTGCGCAGGGTCAGATAGTGGGCCGCTAAGCAGCAACGTGAACAGGCCCGCGGCCACAGGCAACGTTCCCGCCAGCAGTAGCAGGTCGAACCCGCTCATGAGCCCACCCGCTGCACAGAACACCAATACGGTCGCGGCGACCATCCCAAGAACCAGCCGCTCCCTGGTTACTACCGGCCACTGGGCCCGGATCAGTGAGATGGTGGCGCCGACCACCCCAAGCTCGTTCTCCCGCCGTGCGGCGCGCAGTAGCGAAACGGGTAAATCGGGCGGAGGAGTCGGCATGGCGCTCACCGAACTGCGCAGGCTGCGCCGCAGCAATGCCTCCTGCCTGGCGCTCAGTTGCTGGTGATCGCCTTCGCTCGAGCGGTTATAAGTAGACATCGTCAAACTCCTCGAGCAGGGGCCTTAGCGCCCGAAGAGCGCGGTTCTGACGACTCTTCACCGTTCCAACCGGCACTCCGAGCACCCGCGCGGCCTCAGGGCCAGTGAGGCCATGCAGGTAGATGAGCTCGATGACCACGCGCTGACGCTCCGGTAGCTCACTCAGAGCGGCCACGATGGCCGCTTCAAGGTCTGAAATCTCCAACTTGTCCGCGGGCCCGTCCGCGTGGCTCTCCATCAGGTCGGGCTCGTACGCAGTAACCCGCTCTGGAAGTTTCCGCATGGCGCTAGACACGCGCCTGTGGGCTATGGAGTAAAGCCAGGTCCGCACGCTGGCGTCCGCCCTGAAGCTCTTCGCGCCTCGCCACACGGCCAGCATCACGTCCTGCAGGGTCTCCTCTGCCAGTTGCCGATCGCCGAGTCGCCGAAGGATGAACACGAACAGCTCGCGAGAATGCAGGCGGTACAGCTCCCGCAACGCGTCCTGGTCACCCGCAGCCACCGCCCTGATTAGGTCGACACCAGCGACCCCGACGACGCCCTTGCGATCACCCAATCGCGGCGAACCGAACTTGAACCACTGTGCCAATAGTGACTCCACTAGTTAGCACCGCCTTTCACCGGTATAGTCCCCCCGAACCCCGGAAAGGTTCCATCGGTGCCAACGTGGCGATCAACGGGGAGGGACTAGGTGACGCGGTAACTGAGCTACGGCCAGACTACTGTGAAGTTCCGGGGGAGTAACCGAACCCTGGGCGCCACGGTCGCCGCCCAGTGAGAGTTCCTGTACCATCCAGCATGCGCGCGGTACTTGTGAACGCCCCGAACGAGACGCCGGTCCTGACCAGCGTCGCGGACCCAGACCTCCCGCCCCACGGCGCCATCATCGAGGTGCGCGCCACCGGCGTGTGCCGCAGCGACTGGCACGCCTGGGTGGGTCACGACGACACAGTGAGCTTCCCGCACGTGCCGGGGCACGAGTTCGCGGGCGTGGTGCGCGCCGTCGGCGCCCAAGTGCGTGCCTTCTCAGGCGGGGAGCGCGTGACGGCGCCGTTCTGCTGCGGCTGCGGCGCCTGCAGCGAGTGCCAGACCGGTCATCAGAACCTGTGCCTGCACGAGTACCAGCCCGGCTTCGACGGCTGGGGCAGCTTCGCTGAGCTCGTGATGGTGCCGTGGGCCGACACGAACCTGGTTACGCTACCGGAGGGTCTCGGCTTCGACCTGGCGGCCAGCCTCGGGTGCCGCTTCACCACCGCCTACGCCGGGTTAACCGCGCAAGCCGCGCTGCAGCCTGGCGAGAGCGTGGTGGTGTACGGCTGCGGTGGTGTGGGTCTGTCGGCAGTTGCGGTGGCGGCGCACATGGGCGCGCGGGTCATAGCCGTCGACATCGAGCCCGGCCGCCTCGCCCTGGCGCGCGAGCTGGGTGCCGAGGCCGTGATCGACGCCCGCTCCTCCGACCCGGTGGCTGCCACGCGCGACCTCACCCACGGCGGCGCGCACGTGTCAGTGGACGCTCTCGGCAGCGCTGGCACAGCGGCGCAGGGCGTTCTGTCGTTACGCAGGCGCGGCCGGCACCTGCAGCTGGGCCTGTTGCTGGGCGACGATTCCACCCCGAGGATCCCGCTGCAGGCCGCCATCAAGCACGAGCTGAGGATCCTCGGCAGCCATGGCATGCAGGCCAGGCGTTACCCGGAGATGCTGTCGTTCGTGGAGCGTAGCGGCTTGCCGCTCGAGAAGCTCATCGGCGAGCGCCGGCCGCTTGAGGACGCCGGGAGCGTGCTGGCTTCCATGGGGAGTTTCGCGCCTACTGGGGTGACGATCCTGATGGCTGGAGGCGCTGGCTAGGGCACTATGACGTCTGAAGTATCCCTAGCCGTCATAACCGACGTTCACGGCAACGCTTTGGCTCTCGAGGCGGTGCTAGCCGACGTCCGCAGCCACGCGCCGGACCTGCTCGTGAACCTGGGCGATCAGATCTGGGGGCAGGTGGACCCGCTGGGAGCGTACGAGCTGCAGGCGGGCCTTGGCGCCGTGGAGGTGCGCGGCAACAACGACGAGAAGCCGCTGATGGACGCTGACGCGCTCCCCGAGGTTGAGGGCGCCTATTCGCGCTGGCTGGCGCGGCGTGCTTCGCGCGCGGCGCTCGAGCGCTTGGCGGCCCTGCCGCTGACCGCCTCGCTGGTGGACGGCAAGGTGCTGGCTGCTCACGGCACGCCGGCCAGTCCGTGGCGTGACCTGCTGTGGCGCGTGCAGGATGGTGCCCTGGTACCGAGGCAGGGCGCTGACGTGCGAGCGGAACTGGAGGGGCTGGACCCTGCCGTGGAGGTCGTTCTGGTAGGGCACACGCACTCGGAGCGAGTTGTGCAGTTGGACGGGCGTCTACTGGTGAACGTGGGTCCGGTGGCCTGGCAGAACGACGGCGACCCGCGGGCCAGGTGGGCGTTGCTGCGGCGCCGGACTGGCCGCTGGTCGGTGGAGATGCGGCGCGTGGAGTACGACTGGCACGCGGCCGCTCAGGCTGTTAGGGCCAACGAGCCCGTGTACCCGGCGGAGGCCGACGCTCACGTTGAGGGGGCGGATCAGCGCGATACGCGCAAGCGGGCGTGACCTAGTGCCGCGCTGACTCTAACCCGGTC
>JBBAFX010000189.1:0-4487 GCA_041655195.1 Trueperaceae bacterium | reverse complement strand
CGCGCTGGCCGACCCGGAACGCGGGCGGCAGCTCACCGACTTCGCGGGCACCCTCGAGTCGGTTCTCAGAGCGCGCGGCAAGCGTTACCTCATGGCCAACGTGCCGCGCGCGGCGCTGGCCGACATCAGGCGCATACTGCCCGGCATCAACGGTCCCACCATCGTGAACGTGCTGGACGAGACCGAGATCGTGGCCGCCCACGCCGTAGTGAACCAGTGGGAGGTCGACAGGGTGATAACCGAACTGAAGGCGGTGGGCGCCGCCGGCATCCTCGTAACACCGATCGAGAGGCTCATGCCGTGAACGCATCCGCCGACCAGGCGCAGCGCCCGGTGCGCTACGCCGCTCGCCTGGCCGACCTGACCAGCGAGCAGCTCACGGACCTGTTAGAGCGCGGCAAGGGCACCGGCGGGGACGTGGAGCGCGCCACCGCCGAAGTCATTGCCGCGGTGCGAACGCGGGGCGACGCCGCCCTTATTGAGTTGGCCCGGCGTTACGACGGCGCAGAACTCACGAACCTAGAGGTGTCGCCCGCGGCGTGCCAGCAGGCGCTGGCCGACCTGGACCCCGCGCTGCGAGAGGCGCTGCAGGAGGCGGCCCGCAACATCCGCGCCTTCCACCAAGCGCAGCTGCCCGGCGAGGTGGCGGTGGAGGTGCGCCCCGGCGTCACGCTCGGCCGCCGCTCGGAGCCGCTGGGCCGCGTTGGCGTGTACGTGCCGGGCGGTCGTGCTAGCTACCCGAGCAGCGTGCTCATGGGGGTCATCCCCGCCAAGGCGGCGGGCGTGGCCGAGGTCATCGTCTGCACCCCGCCGGCACCGGGTGGGCAGCCGCCGGCCATGGTCTTGGCTGCGTGCGCGCTGGCTGGCGCCGACCGCGTCTTCGCTAGCGGCGGCGCGGGCGCCGTAGCCGCCATGGCATTAGGAACCGAGAGCGTGCCGCGCGTGAACAAGGTGGTCGGCCCAGGCAACGCCTACGTGACGGAGGCCAAACGGCAGCTGAACGGCGTTGTGGCCATCGACTCCCCAGCTGGCCCCTCCGAGGTGCTCGTCGTGGCGGACGCCCAGGCCGATCCGGAGCTGGTGGCGCTAGAACTCATCGCGCAGGCGGAGCACGACCCGGACGCCGCCGCCGTGCTGGTGACCACATCCGCCGCCGTGGCGAGCAGTACGTTGGCCGCCCTCAACCGGCTGGCGCAAGACCAACCGCGCCAGGCTGTGGTCAAGAGCGCGCTGGCCAGTGCCGGCGCCGTCCTGACCGTAAACACTCTGGATCAAGCACTGGAGTTCGCGAACCGTTACGCGCCCGAACACCTACTACTCATGCTGGCCGAGCCGCGCGCCGCCCTGCCCAGGGTGAGGAACGCGGGCAGCGTGTTCCTCGGCAGCGCCAGCTCGGTAGTGTTCGGCGATTACGTGACCGGCGCCAACCACACGCTGCCCACCGGCGGCTTGGCGCGCGCCTACTCGGGCCTCAGCACGCACGACTTCTTGCGGACCTTCACGTACCAGGAGGTGACTCCGGCAGCGGCGGCTGAGCTTGCGCCCGTGGCAGACCGGCTAGCGAGCGCGGAGGGACTGCCGGGGCACGCCGCGGCGGCCAGGGCCAGGCTGGGCAAAGCGGGCAACGGGGTCGGCACGGCCTCGGTACCGAACAGCGACGTGGCTGGCGCAGCCGGCGCGAGTGTCAAGCCCACTGCGACTCGGGCCCCACTCAGCCCCCAGCTCAGGCCCCAGTTCAGGCCCAACTACCGCAACATCGAGCTCTACGACCCCCGCCGCTCACCGGTAGAAGTGGACCTGAGCGACAACACCACCCTCTTCGAGCCGCACCCCGCTGTGGCCGAGGCGCTGCGTAGTGTGCGGCCCGAGCAGGTCAGCCGCTACCCGTCGGTGTACGCAACGGAACTACGCCAAGCGCTGGCGGACCTGCACGGCGTTGAGCCGGAGAACATAACCACTGGCGGCGGGCTAGACGGCGTCATCGACGCAGCCGTACGCGCGTTCTGTGAACCTGGCGCGGTACTGGCCTACCCGGACCCCACGTTCGGCATGGTGGCCCTGTTCGGGCAGATGAACGGCGTTAGGCCCGTGCCGGTACCGCTGACGGAGGCCCTCGACCCCAACGTGGACGCCCTCTTGGCAACACGCGCAGCGCTCACGTACGTGTGCGATCCGAACAACCCCACCGGCAAGCGGGTAGAGCCCGAGGAGCTGGCTAGGCTCGCCGCCGCGTCGCCCGGCGTGGTGCTGGTGGACGAAGCGTACGCCGACTTCGCGGGCATTGAACCCAGCGCACCGGAGGCGAGCAACGTGCTGCTGCTCAGGACCTTGTCGAAGGCTTACGGCTTGGCGGGCCTGCGCGTGGGTTACGCGGTGGGCCCGGCCGACCTGGTGCGCGAGGTCGAGAAGTCGCGCGGGCCGTACAAAGTGACCGCCTCGGCGGAAGCGGCCGCCCTGGCCGTGCTGCGTGGCGACCCGGAGTGGGTCAGGTCGGTAGTGAGCCGCACGGTGGCCAACCGGGAGCGGCTGACCACGGAGCTGGCGCAGCGCGGCCTGCGGCCCCTCCCCTCCGCGGCCAACTTCGTGCTCGTGCCGGTAGATCCCGCAAGCGGTGTCACCGCGGAGGGCCTGGGCGCGCGGCTCAGAGACCGCGGCGTGGCCGTGCGCGTCTTCCCGAACCTCTCACGCGTGGGTCCCGCTATCCGCGTCTCGGTTGGTCCGTGGCCGATGCTGGAACGCTTCCTGGCCGAACTCGACGCGGTGCTGAAGGACGGCGCTGTAACCACGAGGGCTGGCGCGTGAGGCTCCTTCCGGCCGTAGACATCCGCGGCGGGCGCACCGTGCAGCTGGTGGGCGGGCGGCCCGAGGACGAACGCGTCAGCCTCCCCGACCCCGCCGCCACAGCGCGGCGGTTCCTAGACCTAGGTTTCGAGGAGCTCCACGTTATAGACCTCGACGCCGCCTTGGGCAGCGGCTCGAACCTGACCCTAGTACGGGAACTCGTAGCGGCCTCGCCCGTACCGGTGCAGGTGGGCGGCGGCGTGCGAAGTGACGAAGCGGTAGCCGAGCTGATCGAGGTGGGAGCGGCCCGGGTGATCGTCGGCACGCGCGCAGTGGAGGACCCCGCCTGGCTCGAGCGCAACACTGACCGTTACCCGGGCCGCCTGGTGGTGGCGTGCGACGTGAAGGACGGCGCGAACGGCAGCAAGGTCGTCAGCCGCGGCTGGACGGAGACCACCGCCCTCGCAGCTGAAGAGCTGCTGGCAAGGCTGGCAGACATGCCGATCGCGGGCGTACTGGTGACAGACGTGAGCCGCGAGGGCCGCCTTCAGGGCGTGAACGCCGAGCTGTTCGCCCGCCTGGCCGCCAGCACCCCTCACCCACTCTTGGCCGCCGGCGGCATAACGAGCCTGAGCGACCTGCGGGTCCTGGAGAGAGCAGGCGTGGCCGGTGCCGTGCTGGGCATGAGCCTCTACACCGGCGCCATAGATGCCGCTGCGGCACTGCAAGAATTCAAGGAGCGAGCATGACCGAGATACTCAGACAGACTTCAGAGACGAGCGTAACGGTGACGCTCGACGCTTTCCCCGCCGGCGGCGCGAGCGTGAACGCCGCCACCACCAACGCGTTCCTGGACCACATGCTCACCGCGCTCGGGCGTTACGCGGGCTTCGACCTTACGGTGGACGCCACCGGCGACCTGCCTCACCACCTCATCGAGGACGTGGCCATAACGCTGGGACTGGCGCTGCGGGACGAGATCCCCGAAGCCTGCACGCGTTACGCGGACGCCACGGTGGTCATGGACGAGGCCATGGTGCAGGTGGCGCTCGACTTAGTGGGGCGCTTCTATTACGAGGGGCCGGTGCCCAGCTCGCTGTACGACCACTTCCTGCGCTCGTTCGCGGAGAACGCCCGCATTACCCTGCACGTGCGCGTGCTGCGGGGCAGCGACCGGCACCACGTGGTGGAGGCCGCCTTCAAGGCGCTCGGCCTGGCGCTCGCCAAGGCCATGGCGCCCGGCACCACCGTCTTCAGCACCAAAGGCGCAGTGAAGATCGAGAGAAGGAGCCAAGCATGACCGTAGTGAGCGCTGAGCGGACCACGCGCAAGGTGGTCGTCTGCTACGACATCAAGGCGGGCCGGGTGGTGAAGGGCGCGAGCTTCGTGGGCCTGACCGATCAGGGCGACCCCGCCGACCTGGTAGCGGGCCCAGCCGCTGATGGCGCCGACGAGTTGGTGCTGCTCGACATCGTGGGCGCGCGCGAGGGGCGCGCCGCCTTCCTGCAGATCGTGGAGCGCGCCTGCCGCGCGGCCACCGTGCCCGTGTGCGTGGGCGGCGGCGTGCGCAGTGTGGACGACGTAACGCAGGTGCTGGCAGCGGGAGCCGACAAGGTGGGCATGAACTCCGCCGCCGTGGCGGACCCGGAGCTGGTCAGCCGCGCCGCCGCACAGTTCGGCAGCGACCGGATCGTGGTGGCCATAGA
>JBBAFX010000188.1:0-4527 GCA_041655195.1 Trueperaceae bacterium | reverse complement strand
GCAGGGCCAGGACATGATCCGCCGGTACGCCCAGGGCACACCCAAGCAGCGGCAGATGGCGCAGGACGCGCTGGACCGCTGGTGGTGGCCGGCCATGATGATGCTCGGACCGCACGATTCCGACTCACCCAACACGCCGCAGCTGAAGCGCTGGGGCGTGAAGATCAAGACCAACGACGAGGTGCGCCAGGAGTTCCTCGACGAGCACGCGCCCGACCTCATGGAGGCGGGTCTCAAGATCCCCGACCCCGACCTGCACTACGACGAGAGCACAGGGCACTGGGTGCACGGCCCCATCGACTGGGACGAGTTCTGGCGGGTGGTGAAGGGCGACGGCCCCTGCAACGCCGAGCGCCTGGGCGCCCGCCAGAAGGCGCACGAGGAGGGCCGCTGGGTGCGCGAGGCCATGGCCGCCTACGCCGCCCGCACAGCGCGGGCCGGAGCCGAAGCGTGAGCGGGCCCCACAACAAGAGCGCCGCTGAGGGCAGCGCTCAGGGCAGCGTTCCGGGCGCCGACACGCAGTGGCCGCGTTGGGAGGTCCTCAAGAAGGACAACGAGCGCAAGCCGCACCAAGCTGTGGGTTCCGTGCACGCGGCAGACGCCGAGCACGCCCTGCTCATGGCGCGCACCGTCTTCGCGCGGCGCCCCGCCGCCGTCAGTATGTGGGTGGCGCCCGCCACCAGGATCCATACCTTCACGGCCGAGGAACTAACGCGACTACCCGCCGCCACGGATGCCGACACGGGCCCGCTCGGCCGCTACCTGGTGGTCGTCAAGTCCACCAACCGCCGCTCCATGACGTTCGGCGACCTGAAGGGCGAGGTGGAGGCCGCCAGCGTCAGCGCGGCGCTGGCGCTAGCCCTCGAATTGGCGGGCGACGAGCCAGTGCTTGCGCTTTGGCTCATCGAGACCGACAGCGTGATCCGCTCCGAACCGGACGACGCCGACCCCTGGTTCGGCCCCGCGCAGGACAAGACGTACAAGCAGCAGTCTGTGTACTCAAGCCGCGCCACGGCCAGCAAGGACGCCGCGGAAGGAGTGCCGGGATGACGGCCGCCGACCTGAAACCCGAAGTGAGGGCCGCCCTGGTGGAGCGCCTGACCGCCCTGGCCGACGACGAGTTGGTTCTAGGTCACCGTGACGCGGAGTGGACGGGGCACGCCCCCATCCTCGAAGAAGACATCGCCATAGCCAACGTGGCGCAGGACGAGATCGGCCACGCGGTGCTCTGGTACGGCCTCGTGCAGGAACTCACAGGCGCTGATCCTGACCACCTGGCCTTCTTCAGGGACGCCCGTGAGTTCCGCAGTGCAGCTCTCGTTGAGCAGCCCCGCGGCGACTGGGCGTTCACCATGCTGCGTCAGTACCTGTTCGACACTTACGAGGCTGAGCTGCTGCCGCGCCTGATGCGCTCCACGTACACGCCCATAAGCGAGGTGGCCGCCAAGGTGAACCGCGAGGAGCTCTTCCACCTGCGCCACAGCGCCCTCTGGGTAGAGCGGCTGGCGTTCGGCACCGATGAGTCGAGAAGGCGCCTGCAAGCTGCCGTAAACGACCTGTGGCCGCTCATGCCGCAGCTGCTGGCCGCTCTACCCGGCGACGCGCTGCTGGCGGCCGAAGGCATCTACCCGGATACCGCTGAGCTGGCGGGCGCCGTGATGCCACGTCTCGAGGGCGAGTTGGCTCGACTTGAACTGTCGCTGCCAGCTACTGACGCACAGGGCGGCGCCGACGCGGCGGTCGCCGCCGGCACGCGCTCCGAGCGGGGCGACGGCTTGCTCGCCGCCCTGCTAGCCGACATGCAGTCCGTGGCGCGCGCCGATCCGACCGCAGAGAGCTGGTGAACAGCGTGCTTAACGGCGTTACCACCAACGAACGCGGCCCCCAGCCACGCCCGCTCGACGCTTCTGAGCAAGCCGTGTGGCAGGCTCTCGCCACCGTCACCGATCCCGAGATTCCGGTCCTCAACATCGTGGAGATGGGCCTAGTGCGCGAGGTCAGCTTCCGCACTGCTGCCACCAGCGCAACCGGCGCGGAGACGGGCCCGCGCGCCAGCACCGCCACGGTACACGTGGTCATAACCCCCACCTTCTCGGGCTGCCCGGCGCTGCACGTTATAGAAGAGAACGTAGCGAGCGCCGTGAGGGACGCGGGCTTCCCACAGGTGGAGGTCACTTCCCGCCTCTCCCCGCCCTGGTCAACGGACGAGATGACGGACGTCGCCAGGCGCAAGCTGGAGGAGTTCGGCATTGCGCCCCCGCAACCGCACGGCGGGCTGTTACAGATAGCGCTCGACGCCCCGGTGCGCTGCCCCCGCTGCGGTCATCCGGACACGCGGCTAAGGAACCCGTTCGGTTCCGCCCTGTGCCGCGAGATCCGCACCTGCCAGGGCTGTCACGAGACGTTCGAGCGCTTCAAACCGCTCTGAACTTTCAACCCAAGCTGAGCAGGGGCCCCTACCTACCGGGGCCCCTGCCCTATTGGGTCAATACCTAGCTGGCCGCGTGCTCAGTTGAGCGGGTAGCCGTCCGCGTCCAACACGAGGGCCGCCGCCTGACGGCGCAACTCGATGAGGTCCTGACCGTGCTCGGCCAGGTACGCCTGCAGGCGCGGTAGCGCCTCCTTGCCGCGCGGGATGCGGCGCAGGGCCTCGGCGCCGAGCTCGCGGGCGCGGTCCACGGCCCGGAAGGCGTAGATGCGCGCGAAGAGCGCCGCGGCCGCGCCGTTGCGGGTGCCTGCCAGGCGTTCGGCCCGCAGCAAACCGCTCTCCGCGAAGTACACCAGGCCCGCCATGTCCGCGGCGCGCGCCATGAGCTCCTGCTCCTTCTCGAGCCCCTGCATGTACGCCATGGCGCCCATGCCGGCCACCATGAGGGTGGCGCGCTTCAGGTTCTCCACCGCCAGGTTAGCGGCGCTCAAGGCTTCAGGACCAGGCGCCTCGGTGAGGGGCTGACCCATCATGGCCTCCTGGGCGGGGCCCAGCAGGTCTAGTTGACCGCGCATGGCGCGCTTCAGCAGCTGATCCACGGTCAGCATGCGGTTGATCTCGTTGGTGCCCTCGAAGATGCGGTTGATGCGGCTGTTGCGGTACGCCAGCTCGATGGGGTACTCGGCCGAGAAGCCGTACCCGCCGTAGATCTGCAGCGCCTCGTCCACCACGAAGTCCAGGATCTCGGAGCCGAACACCTTGATGAAGGAGAACTCCACGGCGTACTCGTTGAGCGCCTTCAGCTCAGCGGGGCTGTCGGCAGCGCCCTCCGCGGCAGCCTGCATGGTGCCGGCCAGCCGGTAGGAGGCGCTCTCAAGGGCGAACGCTTCGGCCGCCATGGCGCCGATCTTCTCCTGAATGAGACCGAAGGTAGCGATGGGCACGCCGAACTGGTGGCGCTCCTTGGCGTAACCCTGCGCCAGCTCGAGCAGGTTCTTCACGCCGCCTGACCCGCCGATGGCGAGCTTGAAACGCCCGATGTTGAGGATGCCGAAGGCGATGTGATGGCCCTTGCCGATCTCGCCGAGCAGGTTCTCCTTAGGTATGCGCGCGCCCTCAAGGATGACCTGACGCGTGGAGGAGCCCTTGATGCCCATCTTCTTCTCTTCAGCACCCAGGCTGAGGCCGGGGGTGTCCTTCTCGATCAGGAAAGCCGAGAACTTGTCGCCGTCGACCTGCGCGAAGACCGTAAACAGGTCCGCGAAGCCTGCGTTACTGATCCACATCTTGGTGCCGTCGAGCACCCACTCGTCGCCGTCGAGCACGGCGCGCGTCTTGGCGGCCAGCGAATCGGAGCCGGAACCGGGCTCGGTTAGGCAGTAGGCAGCGATCCATTCGCCGGTGGCCAGCTTGGGGAGGTACTTCTGCTTCTGCTCCTCGGTACCGAAGTAGACGATGGGCAGCGTGCCGATACCGGAGTGAGCGCTGAAGGTGACGTTGAACGAGCCGGCGCCGGAGATGGCTTCGGTGACGACCGCGGCCGCGGCCTTGCCGGCCCCCAGGCCGCCGTACTCCTCGGGGATCTCGACCCCAAGCAGGCCCAGCTCCCCTGCCTTGGCCATCTTCTGCCTGCTCAGCTCGTAGTCGAGCGCCTCGAGCTGCTCGAAGTCGGGCAGTATCTCGCGCTCCACGAAGGTGGCCGCGGTGCTGGCGAACATGCGCAGTTCGTCGTCGAACGCCTCCGGGATCAGGACCGTGTTGGCGTCCTGCCGCTCTATAAGGAACGCGCCGCCTACGGGCGCCGTGGGCTTGACGTTCTTCTCTTCTATGGCCATGACAACCTCCGGTGGTTGCGCTGAAGCGACGTGGTCGGCTCGCGCCGCGGAAGCGGCTACGACCCACCATTCGACGGTTACGGAGAGTATAGGCAGATAGTTGTACTCAGTACAAGATTCTGATCTGCACCGGGTTCCCTCCCACCCACACCGTATGCTTGCACGGTGCAACGCCTGAACGCGCGCTCCACGGCCAGGAACGTACTCGCGGGCCGCTCCGGCTCCCGGTTCCGCGGCCGGATAGGTATGGCGCTGCTGTTTCTA
>JBBAFX010000187.1:0-4616 GCA_041655195.1 Trueperaceae bacterium | reverse complement strand
TGAGGAGTCGCGCCAGGCGCTGCAGGAAGCCGGGGACGCCGCCGCCATGCGCTTCGCTTTCGAGGCGGGCGCCGCCGACGGCATAGCCGTGAAAGTGAGCACCGCCGAGTCCCTGGTGGGCACGGACCAAGCCACCGCCTACGAGCTGCTGGCCGCCGCTTACGGCGAATCGCTCCTCGTACAGGACTCCCCCCGGGTGGGCCCGGAGCTGAACCGCGGACTAGTGACCGCCGCCAACGCCCTCGTGAGCGGCGACAGCGCCGCGGCCACCGAAGCGCTGCAGAGCACAGGCACCCAGCTCGTGAACCTGGCCGCCGCCGCGCGGGCGCAGGCCCCCGCCGCCACCCCCTCCGCTCCCGCCACCCCAGCCGCACCGGCGGAGCTGCCACAGGTAGCCACCCCGGAGGATCAGCCGACAACGACACCGGCCGCCACGCAGCCGACCGAGCAAACCGCGCCCGCCAGCCCTGAGGGCCAGGCGGAGGAAGGCGCCCCCGCGGCCACCCCGGCCGCCCCCACCGAGAGCACAGAACCGTCCGAGACCGGGCTGCTGCCACTCCTGGCCGGCCCGGACTTCGAGACCGCCGTGCAGCAGCGCGTAGACGAACTGGCAGCCGAACGCGAAGCGGCCACGCTGGCCGTCCTCAGCCGCGACCTGACCGTGGCCGGCGTGCCAGCTGCCCTGGCGCAGACGCAGGCCGAGCAACTGCTAGCCGCAGGCTTCGACTCGCTGGAGGGACCAGTGGCGCAGATCGAGGCCGCCGCCACCCGCGTGGTGGCAGCGCAGCGTAGCGGCGACGTGGCCGGCGCCCGCGCCGAGATAGCCGAGATAAGTACCACCTACGACGCCGCCCTGGCGCCGCTCATGCGCACCGCAAACCCGGAGGTGGGCACCGCCACCGAGGAGCTGCTTGCCTCCCTCACCGAGCGCAGCAGCCTGACCAGCCACGACGTGTCGCTGCTGGCCGCCCAGACCGGCGCCGTGCGCAGCGCGCTCCTCGGCGGGCCCGCGCCCGCCGGGCAAGAGCTGGAACTCGCCGTGGACTCGTACTGGTCCACCCTCACCCGCCCCGTGGTCCTCATCATCCTGGCGCTACTGGCCATCGTGCCACTCGTGCTCCTCAACCTGGCGTTCGGCGGCAGCAACCGCAACTGGCGCCTGGTGGGGTGGTCGCTCTTCCTCCTGCTCGTACCCGTGTTCTACGAGGGCCTCGCCGCCCTGGCGGGCATCGTGGGGCGCTTCGTAGACATGCCGTGGCTCGCCTCGCTCGCCAGTTACTCCACGTTCTCCAGCACGGTCGGTCAGGTCGTGTGGGCAGCGCTGGTGTTCCTGGCGCTGCTCCTCGCCATCATCGGCCTGTACGGTATCTGCGTGCAGTTCGGTCTCCTGGGCTCCCGCAAGCAGCGCGCTGCCGCCGCCACGGCGCCCGCGCCGGAACGCCGCCCCACCGGCAACACCACCATCGACTGGGACGAGGAGTTCTAGCAGTGAGTCCGCGCCCGACACGTTGCGCCGGAACGGGCGCGGACTGAAGCCATGGCGGTGATGACCAACCCCGTCTACCAAGCCACCATCGAAGAGCTGGAGGCAGTGCTCTCGCCGCGGGTCGTGTCGCGCTCCGTTAAGGAGGGCCTCAACCAGGTCGGCCGCACGCCCGACACGGCTGACATAGACGACATCGAGAAGATCCTCAAGTCGCAGGTCTACCGCCAGCTGCAGCTGACCATGCCCGTGACCAAAGCCAAGGAGCAGGTAGCCGAGATGCTCGAGCGGCTCCGCCAGGTGGCGGCCGGCGAGGGCACGGTTGGCACCAGCGCCGAGGGGGGCCTGGGGGAGCAAGGCCGCGAGCTGGCGCGCCTGCAGGAGGCCCTCAAACCGTTCAACCTCTACTTCGAGTGGCCCGAGGTACAGAAGCTGCGTGCGCAGATTCAGCTCCTGGAAGGCGATCACAGCGCCAACCGGCAATCGCCAGCGCTGCTGAAGGGCGCCACCGAGCAGCTGCAGATCGTCATACAGAAGCGCGAGGACCAGCTCGTGCTGCAAGCGCGCGACTTGGGCGAGCTGCAGGAGGCGCTGGACGAGGTTCGCAGCGTGGGCGGCCCGAAGGTGCGCCGTCTGGAGACGCTGGTGAACCAGGTCAAGGCTGCCCAGGAGAACCGTCAGCTGGCGGCGGCCGAGAGCGACCGGGCGCAGCGCCTGGCGCGTGACCTGCGGGTCGCGCTGGAGGCCGAGAACGCCGACACGGACCCCGGCACCAAGCCCGCGCCCGACTTAGACGCTCAGACTGCCAGCGCGGACGCCACCGTAACGCTCGAACCGGAACCTGCCGCGGAGGCCCCGAGCGAGGTACCGCTAACCGAGCCCCTCGACGTGGACTCCGAGGAAGCCGACCTGCTGGCCGCGGAGCCGCCGCCCCTGGACGAAGCCACCACCGAGCGCATCCGCAAGATCGACCTGAACGCAGAGCAGCGCGAGCTTAGGCTGCTCGAGACCGACTTCTCCGAGGTGCTGGCGTACATGCCCGCGCTGGCGCAGCGCTTCGCTGAGCTGCGCTTCGAGCTCGACGAGGGCCGCTCCGTGGCGACCGTGCTGGCCACGCTCGGTGCCGACATGGAGGCCACCAAGCTCGCTCTCCGCGAGGACCTGAAGGACGAGCTGGAAGAGGTTCTGGGGTCGCTCAAGGACCTGAAACCGGAGGTCGACACCACCGAACTGGAGCAGGCCGTGCGCGTGACGCTCGGCATACTCTCCACCGCCCTGCCGAGCCTGGCCGACGTAGAGCACGGCCGCCGCCTCGTGCAGGTGGCGCGCGAGCAGGACGAGGAGATCCGCCAGGGCGAGATAGCCGACGCGCAGCAGCTGGCGGAACAGGACCAGCTCATCCACCGCCTGGAGAGCACCCTCCTCCAGAACGGCACGGACGACGAGAACATCCGCAGCGAGGTCGAGCGCCTGCGCGCCGGCTTCGACCAGCTGCGCCTAGCGCAGGAGCAGCAGACGGTGGTGCCCGACGTGGTCGCCGCCGTAAGGCAGGCCGAGGAGCAACTGGCCCGCAGCCTGGCTGACCGCGCCACGGAACGCTCCGACCGGCGCCGCGCCCGCCTCAGCGCGCTGCGCGCCAGGCTCGAGGGCCTGCCCGTAACGCAGACGCTGCACGACCGTACGGAAGCCGTGCGCCTCGAACTGGAGCGGCTCCTGCAGGCTCAAGAGAACACCGACGCCGTGGCGGCCCTCCTGATAGACGAAGGCCCCGTCATGCCGACCGACGGCGACGACAGCGACATAGACGCCCTGGCCGACGTGGTCGACGGTATCCGCTCGCAACTGACCGACAGCCTGCGGAACCGGCTCATGAACATGGCTGAACGCGCCGCCGAGCTCGGCAACGGCCAACTGATCGAGCGCCTCCAGCGCGCCGTGCTGGGCCTGGAGCGCGACGAGTACCCCGACGTGAAGCACCTGCAGGCCTCCATCAAGCAGGAGCACGAAGCGCAGCGCCTGGAGCAGGTCGACGAGTTGCACCGCCTGTCGCTGGCAGCGGGCCAGTTCTCCGGCGAAGAGTCGCCCCGCGCTGTGCAGATCAGGCAGCTGCTGGTGGAAGCTCACGAGCAGCTCGAGCGTGGCGCCCTGGCGTCGCAACTGGCGCGCGCCTCGGAACTGCTGGACGCGCTGAAAGCTGAAGCCGACGAGCGCCTGCAGAGCGTGCCAAGACGCCTCGACGCCGCGCTCGTGGCGCTCGACAAGGTGGCGGCGCTCAACAGCGACGACGTGGGCACCGCCCGCCGCATCCTCTCGCACCTGGACTCGCAGCGCGACGCGCTGCCGCGCCTCTCCCCCGGCCTGCAACTGCAGCTCGAGGCCTCGCTCACCAGCGCCGAGCGCCTGCTCGAGAAGCTGCAGGGCGAGTTCGAAGCCACCCGGCTGGTAGCCGACGAACTGGTGAGCGGCGGCTTGCTCGACGGCGTACTGGGCCTCTTCCGCACCGGCGACGTTGACGGGCCGGGCGCTCAGGGGCTAGCCGACCCGCAGGGCGGCCTCACCAGCTCCCCGCAGGCGCACCTCGACGCGTTCCTACAGGAGCCCGGCGTTACGGCCGCCGCCCTGCTCGACGCCGGCGGTGAACTGGTAGCGGGCCGGTTAGCGAACGTGCAGGACGGCGTACCCGCTCTGCGCGCCGCTGCGGCCGCGCTGGTCAGCGCCTCGTTCGACTCCGCCAGGCTGGTGACCGTGGAACTCAAGTACGGTGTGGTCATGATCGGTTGGCTGAAGAGCGGCGACTGCATAGTGCTGGAGATAGCCGACACCTCCGAGCTCTCCATCCTCACCAACAGGCTCAGGCGCCGGCTGCACGACCTAGACAACGAGACATGAGCCAGGCGGCTCCCGTGCGCCTCTCCACCATGGAGGAGAGCGCGGCGCTGGCGCGTGACGCGCTGCGCCGCGCTCCCGCCGGGTCGTTGCTGCTGCTGGTGGGGCCCCTAGGCGCCGGCAAGACGACCTTCACCGCGCTGCTAGGGCGCGAGTTGGGCAGCAGCGCCGCCGTGACCAGCCCCACCTACACGCTGGTTCACGAGTACCCCACGCCCGAAGGGCCCCTCATCCATGTGGACGCCTA